>CAZDYS010000114.1:0-9847 GCA_964509445.1 uncultured Planctomycetaceae bacterium | reverse complement strand
CCGGACGGCACCGACGCGCGACTCGCCGTGCTTCCGGAGATGATCGCCATGGCGCAGGACTCCACGGACGGGTCGGTGCGTGCGGACGTCTGGCGGCAGCTCAGCGGGGTGAAGGACCCCTCGCTGCTCCAGCCGCTGCTCGATGCGCTCAGCTACGACGAGGTCGCCGAGGCGCGTGAGGAGGCGGCCGAGACGCTGGACGAGTTCGTCGAGGATCCGCTGGTCGAGGCGGCGCTGCTCCAGGCCCTCCAGACCGAGACGAACGACGACGTCCGCGAGCAGATCGAGGACACGCTCGGGCGCCGCGAGTGACGGCAGGCTCTCTTCCCGCGGCGTTTTCCTCGAATCCCTGGCGGGTCCTCGCGGCGCTCTCGTAGCCCCTGGCATGGCCGCGACCCTGACCTGCCCCGCCGGTCCCTTGCGAACTTCCGGATCCTGCGTTCCCATGCCTGTCATGAGCGCAGGGGAGGAGGCGCGTGCGGAACGTGCGCAGGACGTGGAGGGAGCCGACGCGGAGCGACTTCTCGAGCACGTCCGCGCCGGCGACGAGGACGCCGCCGGCGCGCTCTTCGAGTTGCTCTATGCGGAGCTCTACCGGCTCGCCCAGCGCGCGATGCGCCATCAGTCGCCGGAGCACACCCTGCAGCCGACCGCGATCGTCAACGAGGCCTACCTGCGCCTGATCGGCGGCTCCCCCGACTGGCAGAACCGCGAGCACTTCCTGCTCTCCGCCTCCCAGGCGATGCGCCACGTCCTGGTCGACCACAGCCGCGGCAAGGCCAGCCTGAAGCGTCGTCCGAAGGGCAGCCGCGAGCCGCTCGAGGGGATCGTGGCGCGCTTCGAGGAGAGCGCGTTCGACCTCGAGGCGCTCGACCTGGCGCTGCTTCGCCTGAAGGAGATGGACGAGCGCATGTCGCGCGCCGTCGAGCTGCGCTTCTTCGGCGGCGCCAGCGTCGAGGAGACCGCCCGCATCCTCGACATGAAGGTCCGCACCTTCGAGCGGTCCTGGGCCGCGGCGCGCGCCTGGCTCCACGGCCAGCTTCGATGAGCTCGGAGCGCTGGACGCGCATCGTCGAGCTCTTCGAGAGGGCTCGATCCCTACCCCGACCGAACCGCCAGGCTTTCCTCGACGAGCAATGTCCCGAGGATCCTCAGCTTCGTGACGAGGTCCTGCGGATGCTCGACTCGGACTCCGGAGGCGACTTCTTGCGAAGCCCGCTCGAGACCGAGCAGCGAGACGAGGAGCGTCGCATCCAGATTCCGGGCGTCGACACCGGGAGAACGCTCGGGGAGTTCGAGCTCGTGCGCGAGCTGGGGCGGGGCGGATCGGGTGTCGTCTGGCTCGCACGCCAGCCTGGTCTCGATCGAGAAGTCGCGCTCAAGATCCTCCCCTCGTCTCCCGCGACCTCCGCTCGCACGATCGAGAGATTCGAGAGGGAAGCCAGGAACGTCGCCAAGCTGCGGCACCCGGGGATCGTCTCGATCTACTCGGTCGATCGCGTCGACGGGCTCAGCTTCTTCGCGATGGAGTACGTGCCGGGTCAGGATCTGGCGCGCCTCCTCATCCAGCAGCGGCAGCGAGTTCCCACCGCCGCCCTCCCGAGACCGGGAGAGCGCGGCCGGCTCAGCGCCGTGGCACGCTGCATCGCCTCCGTCGCCGACGCCTTGGAGCACGCACACTCCCACGGTCTCGTCCACCGCGACGTGAAGCCGCAGAACCTCCTGGTGCGCGAAGACGGAAGCGTCGTACTCGCGGACTTCGGACTCGCGCGTGCGGAAGACCTGGGCAGCATCACGAAGACCGGGGAGCTCGCGGGAACGCTCAACTACATGAGCCCCGAGCAGCTCGAGCGCAGCAAGGCGCGCGTCGACCACCGCACCGACATCTTCTCCCTGGGCGTCGTGCTCTACGAGATGCTGTCGCTGGAGCGCCCCTTCGGAGGAACGACCTTCGAGCAGGTCGCTACGCGCATTCAACGCCACGAGCCCCGCTCTCTCCGGAGGCTGGATCCCCGAATCCCGCGAGACCTCGCCACGATCTGCCGGGTGGCGCTCGAGAAGGATCCTGCCGATCGCTACGCGAGCGCTGGGGCGATGGCCGAGGACCTGCGTCGGTACCTCGACCGGGAGCCGATTCGCGGTCAGCTCCCCAGTCTCGGGCGCAGGGCGGTCCGCTCCGCTTGGCGTCACCGGTGGGCCACACTCGCCGTGCTGTCCATCGTCGTGGCAAGCGTCCTCGCGGGCTGGTGGGGGACGCGGATCGCGGAGGTCCGCGCAGAGGACCGCTTGATCGCACCTCTCGGGAGCCTCGTTCCGCTTGCCGCCTGGGACGACGTCGACGTGGATGCACTCCTGGAGGCGCGCCGCGTGCTGAGGGAACATCGGGCGCTGGCAGTCCGCCGTCTCGGTGAGGGAGAGGTGAAGCGTCTCGAGCGTTCCTTCGAGGATCTTCGGGACCGATGGGGAGAAGCGGGGTTGGCGGACGTCCGCGCCGGGCTTCAGGGCGATCGTGTGATCGGGGAGCTCGGAGTCGACGGAGGTCGCGTGATGCGCGGGGTCCTGCGGCTCTCTCAGCGGTCGACGCTCTTTCCCGAGCTGGAACCACTCACCGAACAGGCGCTCCTCCCCACCGTGGAGGTCGTGGCCTTCGACAGCAAGTCCGGAAGGCCGGTGCCTGGCCGCGCGAGGTCGTTGTCTCTCGATCCGGTGACGGGCCTCGCCCGCGGCTCCGTGGACCTGGGGCCGCTTCCCGTTCGTGGTGCACGGGTCGAGTTGGGCGCCTGTCGCATCGTCGTCGAGCTGGAGGATGGCAGGCAGCGCGAGTTCTCCCGGACGCTGACCCTCTCCAGTCCCCGTGTCCGCGTCGAGTGTGCCGTCCGTCCCGGCGGGGCGGAGGAGGAGGAGATGATCCTGGTCGCCGGGCGGACCTTCGAGGTCCCGAGCGACGGCAGTCCTCACCCGCTGTCGGGCCGACGGGTCTCGCTCGAGTCCTTCTGGATCGATCGATACGAGGTCCGGAACGCCGACTATCGCGAGTTCCTCCTCGCCACTGGCCACCGCGAGCCTCCCTTCTGGTCGCGGGTCGAGGCAGGAAGCGAAGCGGACGAACTCCCCGTCACTTGCGTGAGCTGGGAGGATGCTCGTGCCTATGCGGAGTGGTGCGGAAAACGCCTTCCGTCTCACGCGGAGATGATCCTCGCGGCTCGCGGACCGGAGGGCTGGCGCTTCCCCTGGGCTCCGGACGGAGTCGAGTACCGAGGCAATACCGGCTATGAACGCCGCTCCCTGCCCTCGGCCGAGGAGGCCTTCGGGGACTACCTCCTTCGCGCGGCTCCGGTGACGAGTCACCCCGAAGCGGCGACGCCCGGCGGTTTGCACCACGTGCTGGGCAACGTGGACGAGTGGACCGAGACGCTCTTCGCCGCTCCTCGTCGTTCGCGCTGGGAGTCGTTTCCCCAGCGCCGCATTGTCTACGGCGACTGGTGGTGTGCCGCAGAGCGCGGGGCAGACTTGTCGCTCATCGGGTTCGACGAAGTCGACCCGGAGTATCTTCTCGCGCACACCGGATTCCGGTGCGCGCGCTCTCAATGACCCCTGACCATCCTGGAGACATGGCCGAGTTCACCCCCGAGATCTTCCTTCGCATCGAGAACATCGAGAACATCGAGCGCACCGAGCTACCCACTACCCCCGATCGCTTTCCCTGGGAGCGTACGTCGGCGCTGACGGCGCCTTTGCTCCCCGGCCTGGCCGCTCACCACATCCGCGTGAACGACATGAAGGTCGAGCGCGGAGAGGACGATGCTGCTACCAACAAGAACCTGGAGGCCTTCGCGCGAAACGTCGTTGCGGAGCTCACGGACACGGACGGCTACCAACTCTCCAACAAGCCCCCGACGAAGTGGCGGATCAACCCGGATGGGTCCTGGCACCCGGACGAGACGCGCGTCGGTCTCGCCTTCGTGCTCGAGTCGGGGGAGAACGAGGTCTTTGCGATGGACCACGTGAACTGCCGCTTCTGGATGTGCCTGCGCGATCCCGAGAACTGATCCGATGGGGCGCAAGTGGAGCAGGCGGTACACCCGAACGATCCGGCTTCGTCCACAGGGGCCCGTCACCGGGGTCGTCGTTCAATTCGAGAGGATTCGAACCTGGATCGAGTCGGCGAAGTTGTTCGAGGGCCACGACTTCGTCGGCCGCAAAGGGCTCGCGGAGCGCACGGAAGGCGAGATCGCGTTCACGATCACCTGGGACGAGCCGCGGGAGTTCTCCGGGGACGAGCGGATCCAGGTTCGTGGACGATTCCGCGGTGCTCCTCCTTCGGAGGTACGGGTGGCCTGGCTTGCTGAGGGGGGGAGGACTGTCTCGGAGCAGCGGCCTGTCGTCCCCACGGAGGCAGGGATCGAGGGGGCCTTCGATCCGGACGAAGCCGAGAAGCTGATCGCCATCCTGGCTCCTGACCTGCGACATCAGCTCAGCGAGCGCCTGCGACAGATCGTCCTCTGCAACGAGCCCGAGCTCCGGGAGGGAGCGGCCTTCTTCCACGACCTGGATCTCGCGACCCACCCCGAGCTCAAAGAGGAAACCCTCCGGTCCGCAGTGACGAGGCTCCGCGAAGAGCTGTTCGACCGCGTGCTCGAACGTGGTCGTGTCCCGGAAGGGGAACTGCCCGACTTCTCCGCGGGTCGGACCCGCAAGCTCGTCTCCAAGCTGGAGGAGTATCGCCAGCTGTTCCGCCGACTCTTGCTCGTGCACTTCGTGGTGCAGAACGAGCTCTTCGCCTACGACGGGAGCAAGTTCGGCCGTGCCGTGCGGGACTTCGTCCTGGGTCGTCACCCGCGCCACCGCCTCGCGGGGATTCCAGACTCCCCCTACTACTTCTGCTTCGCGGAGCTGATCGCGCTCTTCGCGGAGCGAGAGGGCGAGGCCGAGAGTGCGTCGGAGCGATCGTTCTGGCTGCCCGCGTTGGAGGCCTTCGTCGTGACGCAGCCCGCCTTCGTGCGGCTGTACCGCAAGAAGGACGAGACGCGAATGGAGTCCTACACGGGTGCCCAGGGGCTTCTCTCCTTCGGACTGCAGGACAGGATGCGGGATGTCGAGGAGGCTCTGGATCTCCGGCTGCTTCAGCTCCAAGAGCTCGAGCAGACCTCCGACGAGCGTTGGAAGCAGCTCTTGCTCGACATGGCGGCGACCGTCCGGTCGGCCCTCAGGGAGGAGCTCGAACTGGGCGACGAAGAGGACTGAGGCCTCAGGGGGTGGCCCGGACTCTCTAGCGCCCTTTCGTTTCGAACGCCGGGACGCGCGCCTCGAAGGTGAGCCGCTCGTCTCCGCGTCGGGCGGTCGACACGAGTGCCGCGAGCGAGCGCTGCGGCACGCCCCGGTACACGACCTCGCCGTCCACGCGCACGAGCACCTCCCGCGAGAGGTCCAGCAGCTCGTCGTCGAGCAGGACCCAGAGGCCCTCCGTCGTTCCCCGCTGGATCGAGAGGTCGACGGCGTTCTCGTCGCGCTTCAGGTCGGCGACGACGGTCGCGTGACGCTGGGGCGCGTCCCACCAGAGCCAGTAGAACTGCCGCTTCCAGGAGAGGTCGGGCTGCCACACGATCCGCTCGGGGCGCGCGTTGCGCGTGCGGTCGGCGATCTTGCGCAAGAGCGCGATCGTCCCGCCGGGCGGCAGGCCGTGCCCCTGATCGGTCACTTCCCAGTACTCGAAGTCGAAGCCGCCCCACTTCTTCCGCGCCTGCTCGAGCTTGCGCACGGCGGCCTGGTTCGCGTCGGGAGGAACCTGGACGTCGTCCGTGGACTGGTAGATCACCATCGCCACGTTGTGCAGGTTCGGGATGATCCCCTTCACGATGCCCGCGATCGATCCGCTCGCCGAGAGGTAGGGCGTGGGAGCGCCGGCCGAGGGCGTGAGCCCGGCGACCGTGTCCGCGTGGTGAGCGCCCAGCGTCCAGGACCCGTAGCCGCCCATGGAGTGTCCTCCGAAGAAGACCTTGTCGCGGTCGATGTCCCAGGTGCGCAGCGCGCGCTCGACGAGCTCCAGCACGAACTCCTCCGTGCCCGAGGTCGTCCAGCCCAGCTCGGTCTTCTCCAGGACCTCGGGAAAGATGCCGACCCAGTCCAGCTCGTCGACCGCGCGTGCGAACGCGCCGTGGCTGGAGGTCGCCTCTCCGGAGCCGACGCCGCCTCCGTGCATGCCGAGGAAGAGGCCCTTGGGCTTCTTCGTGTTCCCATCGACGATGTAGAGCCCGCGTTCCTCCTCCTCCCAGAGGTGGTTCTTGCCCTTCTTCGCGAGCTCGGGGCCCTTCTCCCAGGCCTTGGTGATCGTCTTCCGCCAGGACTTCACGTCCCGCGGAGCGAGCGGTGCGTGGAGCGCGAGGCGTTCGAGTATCTCGTCGTGCCGGGCGATGCCCTCGGGGCTCTTCCAGTCCGTCGCGACGTACTCGGCCACGAGCGCCTTCGCCTCGCGCATCGACAGCCGCTCGGTCTCCTGGGGGAGCGGCCTCGGAGCGAGGCCGAGGAGCAGCGGGGCGAGGGCGAGGGACGCGAGCATGGTGGGGAGGGGGAGAGCGTTCAGGAGCGAACGGCTTCCGGCAGGTCCTCTTCGTGGAGCTGGAACGTAACGTCGCGCTTCGCGAGCTCGTCCATCACCGCGTCGAACAGATCCTTGTCCTTGCCGATCGTCTCCGGAGGGACGATCCCCTTCGTCTGGAGGCGTCCCGCGAGCACCAGGCGAGCGACGGCCGTGCAGGGATAGCCGGTCGTGCGAGCCATCGAGGAGACCGCGCCCTCGCGATCGGCGTAGTCGATCAGGTCGTAGGTGCGGCGCAGGGCGCGGCCGCCGATCTTGCCCTCGGCGACCAGCCGCATGACCGTGACGTCGTAGTCCTTCTCGCCCTGGAACCACTCGGCCATCAGGAGCTTGGCGGACAGCTCGCGCGGGCGAAGCGTCTCCCCGTTCACCTCGCGCTCGTCGTCGAAGAAGCCGCTCGCGGCGAGCGCCTCGACCTGGAGCCGGTGTCCCGGATAGCGCAGGGTCTTCTCGCGCAGGTCGGGGATGCCCTCGCAGCGTAGCAGCGTGCGCAGCCCGTCGGTGTTGAACGCCTCGAGCGCACCGACGTCGGGGAACTCGAGCATCTCCGACTCGGTCAGCGCCGGCATCGTGATGACCTGGCCCTCGCGCACGAGCCGCGCGGGGCGCGTGTACATCTCGATCACGTCCGTCGGTGAGTAGGGCGCCTTGTAGTTCCAGGGCGCCTTCGGCTCCTGCGGCAGGCCTCCGACGTAGCAGAGGAACGCGTCCATCGAGTCGAACTCCTCCTGCAGCCGTCCGAGGAACAGGTTGCTCAGCCCGGGCGCGACGCCGCAGTCCACGACGCAGGTCAGACCGCGTTCCTGGGCGAGGTCGTGCAGCTCGTAGGGGTCCTCCTCGAAGAACGAGATGTCGACCACGTTCTTCCCGCACTGCAGGACCGTCCGCACGGTCTCGAAGCCCATCCAGCCGGGGACCGCGCCGATCACCAGGTCGAAGGGCTCGACCAGCGACTGGAGGGCTCCCGCGTCGCGCAGGTTCACGGCGTGGAACGTGGCCGAGGAGGGCAGCACGTTGGCGCGCTCGGGATCGAGGTCGGCGACGTCGACCCGGAGGGTCTCGTCGCGTGCGAGGTCCTTGACGATCGCGGAGCCGACGCGGCCGGCGCCGAGGACGAGGATGCGGGGAGTGGAAGCTTGCATGGCGGCGGGGAAGGGGAGGGAGGTTCGAGGCGCGCCGAGCATAGCGCCTCTCTGGTCCTCCCGGCGCGCGTTCCCGTTCGCCGAGTCGTCTCGTCCCTGGGCGAGGCGGGCTCCGACCCTTCGCTCGTCCGGCTCCCGGAGGGCAAGTCGGAGAAGCGTCGCTGCTGGTTCCCGGTGCGCGTCCGAGGGCTGCCTTCCGCTCGCGCCGCGCCACGGCCCTCTCCGCGTGCAGCTGCCCCGGCAGCGGCGCCCGGGCACGCGCAGCGGGCGGGCATCAACCCGCGCACGCTGTACGAGAAGATGCGCCGCCTCGGCCTCCGCAAAGAGGACTACCGGTGAGCCCGGCGCACGATCGCGCGTCGTGCGCCTGGAGTTCACAGGGACTTGATCGACCCGCCGACGGGCCGCCTGTCATCGTGGGGGCGCCGCGGCCCTCGCCCCCTCGGCCATCCCAGTCTCGAGGGAGCGACGAGCCCGGACCGCTCCTCCCATGGAAGTCCCGTCTCCCCTCGAGTTGACGCTCGGCATCCTCGCCGGCATCACGCTGCTCCTGCTCGGCATGGAGCAGATGTCGAAGGGCTTCGAAGCGCTCGGGACGGAGAGCGCGCGGCGGTGGATCGGGCGGTTCACGACGAACCCGGTGCTGGGCGTGGTGACCGGGACCGTGGCCTGTGCCGCGCTCGACTCCTCCTCGGTCACGATCATGCTGGTCATCGCGATGGTCGAGTCGCGCGTGATGACGTTCGCCCAGGCGCTCGGCGTCGTGATGGGGGCGAACATCGGGACGACGATCGGAGCCAAGGTCATCGCCCTGGGCGTCACGGAGTACGGACCCGTCCTGATGATCACGGGGCTGCTCCTGAAGTTCCTGGGACGCTCCGAGCGCGCCAAGTTCGCCGGCGCGAGCGTGCTGGGCGTCGGCCTGCTCTTCTTCGCGCTCGAGCACCTCGACGGCACGCTGCATCCGTTGGCCGAGACGGAGACCTGGCAGGAGTGGCTCGACCGCTTCGCGGAGACGCCGGTCCTCGGCGCCGGCGTCGGCGCCCTGGTGACGGTCGTGATCCAGTCGTCCTCCGCGACGGTCGGTATCGTGATCCGGCTCGCCGAGAGCGGTTCGATCACCGCGAGCGCCGGCGTGGCGATCATGCTGGGGGCGGAGATCGGGACGGTCTCGAACACGCTCGTGGCGACCCTATGCCGCTCGCGCGAAGCGGTCCGGACGGGCGTCTTCCACCTCGTGTTCAACCTCTCCACCGTGCTGCTCGGCCTCCTGTTCGTGCGACCTCTCCTCGCGGTCGCGGACCTCTTGCCCGGCTCCGGCGCGCAGCACACGATCGCCAACGCCCAGATCGCCTTCAACGTCCTCGGCGTCGGACTCGGGCTGTGCCTGTTGCCGCTCGCCGTCCGCGTCCTCGAGCGCCTTCTGCCGACCCGGGAAGGCGCGAGCGAGCCCTCCTGAGGCGCTCGCGGTCCAGTCGTCTCCCTCAGCCTCCGTTCTGGAGCCGCGCGCGGACGGCGGGGACGCGCGAGCGGCTGACCACCACGCGGTCGCCGGAGTCGAGCCGGAGGTAGGCGGCTCCGCCCTTGGTCTTCTCGAGCGCCGCGACGCGCTCCAGCGCGACGATGCACGAGCGGTGCACGCGCAGGAAGACCTCGGGATCCAGGCGCCGCTCGATCTCCGAGAGCGTCTGGCGTGCGCGGACGGGCTCCGCGTCGCTCGCGTGGAACAGCACGTGCTTGTCCTGGGCCTCGATCCAGCGCACCTCCGCGAGGTCGATCCGAAGCACGCTGCTGCCGCTCTGGACCGCGATCGTCGGAGCCGGATCCCGGGGCGTGCCGTTTCCGGCGGACGGATCCAGGAGCGCGGCCAGCTCGCGGCCGCGCAGGCTGAGCTGCCGTTCGCGGTGGCGACGCTTCGCGCGCTCGAGAGCGATCGCGAAGCGGCGGTCGTCGAAGGGCTTGAGGAGGTAGTCGACCGCCTCGACGGCGAACGCCTCCAGCGCGTGCTCCTCGAAGGCGGTCACGAAGATCACCAGCGGGAGGACGTCGGCGCGCGCGCTCTCGAGCACCGCGAACCCGTCGACGCCGGGCATCTGGACGTCGAGGAAGG
>CAZDYS010000113.1:0-9893 GCA_964509445.1 uncultured Planctomycetaceae bacterium | reverse complement strand
CGGGGCGCCGCTGGCCCTTCGCCGGCTACGCGCACTTGCCCGGCCGGCCCGGAGACGCCGCGGAGCTGGACGACGCCGCACGTTCGGCAGCGGCCGAGCCGCTCGCGGCGTTCCTGTCGGCGCTGCACGGGTTTCCGGCGGACCGCGCGCGTCGCAGGAAAGCGCCCGCGGACACGCACGGACGTCTCGATCTCGCCAAGCGCGTCCCGCAGACCGCCGAGCGGCTCGCGGAGGCGACCGGCAAGGGGCTCGTGACCGACGAGGAGTTACTGCGTCGCGTCCTCGAGCAGGTGCCGTCCTCCTGGAGCCCGCGGACCGACACACTGTGTCACGGGGACCTCTACGCCCGCCACGTGCTGTTCGACGACGACCAGCGGCCCGTGGGCGTGATCGACTGGGGGGACGTGCACCTAGGGGATCCCTGCGCGGACCTCGCCTTCGTCTACGCCTTCTTCCCGGCCGCCGGGCGGCGCCGTTTCTTCGCGACCTACGGGGAGCCGCGGGAGGACGAGCGTCGCGTCGCGCGGTCCCGTGCGCTGGGGCACTCCATCGCGTGCCTCCTGTACGCCGACCAGGTGGGGGACGAGGAGATGTTCCGGGAGGCGCGCCGCGCGCTCTCCCACCTGAGCGACGAAGGGACGGACTACTCGTCGTCGCCCATGTAGCCGAGCGCCTTGAGCATGTCCTTGTCCTCGTCCTGGATGTCCGTCTCCGCGCCGCGGTAGGCACGGTCCTGGGGTGCGTTCGCGCGCTGCCAGGCGACGTAGCGCTCGATGAAGCTGCGATAGCGCTCGCGGCCGACGTCCGTCGCGCCGAGGTTGTCGGCCTGCTCCGGATCCGACGCGAGGTCGTAGATCTCGAAGTTGTCGAAGCCGCTCGCGGTCTGCTTGAAGAGGATCCTCAGGTCCGGCGCATCTCCGAAGGCGAGCGCGACGTCGCCCGCCCGGCGGCCGATGCGCATGCGGTCCTCGGGGACGCTCGCGTCCCCGCGCAGGTGGTCGGTCAGGTCCAGGCCCTGGACGCCTTCGGGGATCGGGACGCCGAGGTAGCCCAGCACCGTCGGGAGGATGTCCAGGTGCTCGACCGGTGCGTCGTAGCGACCGGCCCACTTCCCGCCCGGGAAGCGGATCGCCAGCGGGACCTTCAGGACCTCCTCGTAGAACAGGCCGTGTCCGACCCACTCGTGCTCGCCGAGGAGCTCGCCGTGGTCCGACGTGTAGACGATCAGCGAGTCCTCGAGCAGGCCGCGCTTCTCGAGCTCGTCGAAGAACGCGCCGATGGCCTCGTCCGCCGCCTGGATCTCGGCGTCGTAGAGGTCCGAGACGTAGGCCTTCTCCTCGGGACCGAGCAGTCCGGCCTCGATGATCGGGTGGAACTGGGTGCGCTTGTGGACCTTCGAGATGTCCAGCTCGCCGTCGTACCAGCCCGCGTACTCGGAGCGCAGCGGCTCCTTGGGCCAGAACGGGAGGTGCGGGTCGTAGCCGTGCACGAACAGGAAGAACGGACCTCGCTCCGCGGCGTAGTCGAGGAATCCGACGCCCTCCTCGATCGCCTCCGCGATGTAGCGCTGGTAGGGGGCGGCGCCCTCGGCGTCGGCCGGCTGGTCTCCCAGGTGCCAGCTGATGAACACGTCGAAGCCGACGCCGTGCCCGAACTTCCCCTGCAGCGAACCGTGACCGGTGAAGGCGGCCGTCTGGTAGCCGAGCTCCTTGAGGACGCTCGCGAGCGTGTACGCCGGGACGCTGCGCTCGCCGTTCTTCATCAGGCCGTGGCGCTGCACGTTGTGCCCGGTGAGGATCGACAGGTGGCTGGGCGCCGTGGCGGAGCTCTGGGCGTGGCAGTCCGTGAACACGGCCGACTCCTCCGCGAACGCGTCGAGGCGCGGCGTGGCCCGCTCGGCGCCCAGGAAGCCCATGCGGTCCGCCCGGCAGGTGTCGAGCGAGATCAGGATGACGTTCTGACGACCGGGGGCCGGCGAGCCGCCGCAGGAGGAGACGGCGACGCCCAAGAGGGCGGCGAGAACGAGGGGGGAGGAGAGGCCTTTCACGGGGGGGATTCTAGGAAGCGGCGTTCGCGTGGGTCCATGGCGCGTCCCGCCGGGAGCGACGGATCCGGTGGGGATCCGTCCGCCCGCGGCGCGCGGCTCGCGCGTCCCGGGAGCCCGGCCGCACGTCCCCTCATCGGCCCGTCCGGTCTCGCGGCGGGAGGGGGGTGCGTGGAAACCGGAACCGGTTTCCCTGGGCGCCGCGTCCGGGCGCGCCCGGGGGTACGAGACGGAAGCGGGTGGGTTGGCAGGCTCCCCGGACCGTCCTACAGTCGCCCTCGACCATGAAGGTCTCGAACGCCAGCACCGCGCCTCTGTGCGCCCCCGCGCTCTATTCCGCGTACGCGGTCTAGGGTGCTGCTCTCGTTCGAAGCGATCACGAGAACCGAGCACCCCCCGGGTGCTCGGTTCTCTTCGTGAGGGGCCGGAGCGTCCGGAAGGGTGCGCTCCCCGCAGGACTCCCCCCATGCAGGCTCCCTCACGGCCCCCGGCCGACCCCTCCGCGTCTTCGTCCGCCGCTCCCTCCCCCTCGCTCGAGGTTCCGGAGCGCTTCGGCCGCGCGCGCTCGCGGCCCGAGGCGGATCGCGTGTGGCGGCTCCTCTGGCGCCGCCAGCTGCCCCGTCTGCCGCGACGCATGTGCCCGGCCTTCCTCGCCGGTCTCGACCGCGCCGGTCTGGACCCGCTGCGCGTCCCGCGTGCTCGGGAGCTCTCCGCGCGCCTCCGGGATCGCTCCGGCTGGCGGATCGAGACGGTGCCCGGTCTCCTCCCGGTGCGGGAGTTCTTCGCACTCCTGCGAGATCGCCGCTTTCCCGCGCCGGACTGGATCCGCTCCGAGCGCAGCCTCGGGTACACCAGCGAGCCGGACGCGTTCCACGACCTGTTCGGGCACGTGCCGCAGCTGGTCGAACCGGCCTTCGGCGACGTGCTCTCCGCCCTCGCCGAAGCGGCCCGCTGCGCGTCCGACCGCGACCTCGAGCGCATCGAGCGGGTCTACTGGTTCACGATCGAGTTCGGCCTGGTGCGCACGGCCGCCGGCCTGCGCGCGATGGGGGCCGGGCTCGCGTCCTCCGTGGACGAGCTGACGCGCGCGCTCGAGGCGCCGACGGTCGATCGCTGCGCCTTCACCCTCTCGGCCGCGAGCGGACGGACGTTCCAGACGGATCGACCGCAGGAGACCTACTTCGTCGTCCCGTCCCTCTTGGAGCTCGGGTCGGAGCTCGCCCGCTGGCCGCGAGCGTCCGGCGCCGGGGCCAGCGCGAGCGGCGGAACCGGGTGATCGAGCGGCGCGTGTCCCGCTTCCTCGGCGCCGAACGCGACGGCTGCTAGTCCCGGGGAAGACTGGATTCCGGGCACCGAAGAGCGTCTCTTGCGCGCATGAGCTCCGAACGTCTGCCTTCCGTCTCCCTGCCGCGCCTCGAGGGGCTCTTCCGTCTGGGCGAGCGCATCTGGGCGGCGCGTCCCGACGTCCGTGAGGTCCACGGGACGGTCGACTCCTGGGGCTACTGGTGTTGGATGATGTTCAACGGCGCGGGCGAGCACGGCGACCTGCTCGAGGCGCTCTATCCCGTGCCGGAGGAGCACCTGACCGAGCGCGTCACCGGCGCGGTCACGCTGCCGGAGTTCCTGCGCAACGGCGTGGTCGACGCGAACCGGCTCCACCTCTGTCTGGAGCAGGCGGGGTTCGCCTTCGACCGGCCCGGGAGGATGCTCGACTTCGGCTGCGGCTGCGCGCGGATCACGCGCGTGATGGCACGCCACGCGGACGTCCTGGAGCTGCACGGCTGCGACGTGGACGCGGACGCCGTCGCCTGGTGCGCGCGCGAGCTCGACTTCGCGCGGTTCGCGCACGTCCCGTTCGAGCCGCCGACGGCCTATCCGGACGGCCACTTCCAGGCGGTCTACGGCTACTCCGTGTTCACGCACCTGTCCGAGGAGCGGCACCTGGCGTGGCTGCGCGAGCTGGCGCGGATCACGGCCCCCGGCGCGGCGGTCGTGCTCACGACCCAGGGACGGCGCATCCTGCGGCACATCCGCGAGGGGCGTCCGGGCATGTTCGTGACGCCGGAGACGCTCGACGCGCGGCAAGAGGAGCTGGAGGAGCGCGGCTTCCTGTTCGTGCCCTACGGCGCCGACTACGCGCGGCAGGAGGAGGCCGAGCACTTCGAGGAGTGGGACATGACCGAGTACGGGATGACCTTTCTCCTCGAGTCCTACGTGCGCGAGCACTGGCTCGAGGACTTCGAGCTGGTCGCCTTCCACGACGCTCCCGAGGACTACCAGGACTTCGTCGTCCTGCGACGGACTCCGTAGTCCGGATCGCGCGTGCGCGCGTTCCGGCCCTCGGCCCTCCGTGCGTCGAGGGGCCGGCGTTGGCTGGAACGTCGAACCCTGGAACCCCACGTCCGCCCAGCCGAGGTCGTCCGCGAGGATCCCGACGAGGTTCGGCCGTGGCCGGGGCCGTCGCAGGCGGCCAGGGTCCCGATCGCGGCCCCGAGGTCCCGCCGCAACGAGGGGAGCTACGGACCGCGCGTCGCGAGGGGCCCGGCTCCGGCCTGGGTGCGAGGGCTCGCCAGCGCTAGAGTCCCGGTCATGAAGAAGCTCACCCTCCTCTTGCCGCTCCTGACCGTCCCCGCGCTCGCCTGCTCCCAGGCTCCCGAGAGCGTCGAGGTTCCCGCCGAGGTCGTGTCCCCGGAGGCCGCTCCGGTCTTCAGCGGGCCGACGCAGGAGGTGCGCACGAACGGGATCGCGTTCGACGTGCCGGACGCCTGGGCGACGGAGACGCCCTCCAGCGGCATGCGCCTCGCGCAGCGCAAGGCCTCCGGCGAGAGCCGGTTCGTCGTGTTCTCGTTCCCCGGCGGTGGGACCATCCAGGCGAACATGGATCGCTGGATCGGCCAGTTCACGCAGGCCGACGGCTCCGACAGCCGGGATGCCGCGGTGATCACGGAGAGCACGCGTGACGGGATGGGCTGCCACCGCCTCGACATCACCGGCACGTGGTCCGGCGGCATGAGCGACACCGGGGGGCCCGACACGCGCTTCGTGTCTACCATCGTCGTGGCGCCCGACGCGCTCTACTTCCTGCGCCTCACCGGGCCCGCCGGAGACGTGGCCGCCTCGATGGGCGACTACGACGCCCTGTGCGCCTCGCTGCGCAAGGCGAACTAGCCGGCCCCCTCATGCGCACCCCCCTCCTCGGACTCTCCTTCCTGGTTCTCTTCGCCGCGGCCCTCTTCTCGGGAACCCAGGAGGAGGAGGAGCACGTGATCTCGCGCCGCATCTGGCACCTCGGCAACGACGACACGCCGGAGTGGCCCGAGGGGCCGATCGCGCCGGACGGCACGGGCATCGAGCTGACCTTCCAGGGGCAGGCCTTCGAGGGGGACGGCACGCTCGTCCTCACCCAGCGGCACGTCAACGACCCGTGGCACGTCGAGATCAACGGGACCCGGGTCTGCACGCTGGCCGTGGACGAGTCGCTCGGCGAGCACACCTACCACCTTCCGGCGGGCGTGATTCGCGACGGGGAGAACACCTTCCGCCTGATCGGCGAGCAGGAGCAGGACGACATCACCGTCGGGGACTTCCGCTACTACGAAGCCTCGTTCCGGGAGCTCTTCGGTCTGGAGCGCGTGGTCGTCGAGGTGCGCGACGTCGGGGGCGATCCGCTGCCGGCGCGCGTGACGGTCACCGACGCGGAGGGCGAGCTGGTCGAGCTGTTCTACGCCGAGGAGCTGCACGCCGCCGTGCGCCTCGGCGTGTGTTACACCTCCGACGGAGAAGCCGTGTTCGAGGTGCCCGCGGGTCGCTACGCGGTGCACGCGGTGCGCGGGCCGGAGTGGAGCCTCGACAGCGAGGAGCTCACTGTGGCCGCCGGGGGCGCGAGCTCGCGGCTCACGCTGCGCCGCGAGCTCGACACCACGGGCTTCGTGGCGGCGGACACGCACGTGCACACGCGGACCTACTCGGGGCACGGTGACTCCTCGGTCGAGGAGCGCATGGTCACGCTCGCCGGCGAGGGCGTCGAGCTGGCCATCGCCACCGACCACAACCACAACACCGACTACCGGCCCGTCCAGGAGTCGATGGGGCTGACCTCCTGGTTCACGCCGGTCGTGGGGAACGAGGTCACGACCCCGATCGGTCACCTGAACGGCTTTCCCCTCGACCCGGCGGACGAGGTCCCGCCCTTCGATCTCCAGGACGTGGGAGAGATCGTCGCCGGCATGCGCGCCAAGGGGGCGCGCGCGGTGATCCTGAACCACCCGCGCTGGCCGTCGCACGAGACCGGTCCGCACGGCGTGATGGAGCTCGACCTCTTGACCGGCGACTGGAAGGGCGACTGGTCGGCGGACTACGACGCGATGGAGCTCATCAACTCCCAGACCGAGGAGCGGGAGCCGATGCTCCTGTTCCGCGACTGGTTCGCGATGCTCAACCGCGGCGAGGCCGTCTACGGTGTGGGGTCCTCCGATTCGCACACGGTCGGCGGCGTCGTCGGGCAGGGCCGGACCTACGTCCTGAGCTCCACCGACGATCCGGCCGCCATCGACGTGGAGGAGTGCGCGGAGAACATCGCCAACGGCCGGTCCTCGGTCTCGATGGGGATCTTCTGCGACCTGCGCTTCGCCGACCGCTCGATCCTCGGGCTGACCTACTCGCCGGAGGAGCCGAGCCAGGGGGGCGAGGCGCGTTCGATCCCGGACGGCATCACGCTGCGCGTCGCCGCGCCCTCCTGGGTCCGTCCGCGCAAGGTGACGCTCTTCGCGAACGGCGTCGTGGTCAAGAGCCGCGGGCTCGACGACATGCCGGAGATGGAGAGCCCGGGGCCGCTGGACCTCGCGCTGCCGGTCGACCCGGCGCTGGCCTGGCCCGACCACGACTTCTGGATGGTCGCGCTGGTCGAAGGGGACGGCGTCGGCGGCGCGTTCTGGCCGCAGCTCAACGACTACACGCTGGCGGCGACGAACCCGGTCTTCTTCGACGTCGACGGGGACGGACGCTACACCAGTCCGCGCCGGCAGGCGGAGGAGCTGGTCGAGGCCGTGGGCACGGGCGAGGAGGCGCTGCAGCCGCTCCTGGCGCGCGTCGACGAGGCCGTCGGCGTCCAGCTCCTGCGGCTCGCCCGTCGGGCCCTGCTCGAGGACGCCGAGGAGCGCGCGCGCGCGCTCGGCCGCGGGCTCGATCGTCCCTGGCTCGACGCCTGGGGCGAGGAGTCCGGGGACCGCTAGCGCGTCGCCGTCTGGCTGGCCTCCATCTTCCAGAACGTGATGCCGCCGGCCTGCAGGCCGATCGGGGTCGACGCCACGACCTCCGCGCGCTCGAGGTCGACCACGTCGAGGGTTCCCGGGTCGCCCCCGATGCTCTCGTTCGAGACGAACGCGTAGCGCGAGTCGGGGGAGGTCGCGACGCCGTGCGTGACGCGCTTCGATGCGCGCAGTCGTGCGACCTCGCGGCCCGCGGCCACGTCGAACACGCCGATCCCCTGGGCGCCCTTGTAGGTCACCACCAGGCGGCTCCCGTCGGGCGTCACCTCGACGTTGTAGGGCCCCTTGTCGGTCGGGAAGCGGCGTGAGATGCGCCAGGCGGCGGTGTCCACCTCGACGACCTGGGCGGCGCCGTTGAGCGCGACGTAGACCAGGTCCCGGGTGGGATGCGGGTGCGCCCAGGTCGGCTTCGCGACCGCCTTGCGCATCTTCATCTCGCCGGAGCCACCGCTCATGCCGGCCATCGGCATTCCCGCGTCCTTCGGGACCTCCTGGCCGTCCTCGGTGGGCAGGAACAGACGGCGCGAGACCTCGAGCCGTGCCGCGTCGATCTCGTAGAGCGTGTCGGACATCATCGAGCACGAGTAGTGCTTGAGGCCGTCCGAGGTGATGCGCGAGCCGTGGGGCATCGGGCCCGTGGTGATCCGGTCGACCTCCACCATCTCCTCGGGATCGACGACCGAGACCGAGGAGGGCGACATGTCCCCGTGCAGGTCGAAGTTCACGCAGTAGAGCAGTCCGGTCGCCTCCGAGATCTGCATCGTGGCGGGGAACAGGCCGAGCTCGCAGCGCGCGACCGGCTCGTTCGTGTCCGTCGAGTACTTGTAGAGCCAGCCGTTCGGCGTGCCGTGGGCGAGCGAGAGGTACCAGTAGTCGCCCGTGGGGTCGACCGTCAGCCCGTGGGGGCCCTCGATTTCCGGCGGCATGTAGCCGACCGTGATCTCCTGCTCCACGGTGAGCTCCCCGGAGGCGGCGTCGAACCGCACCAGCGAGACGAGGTCCTCGGACTCCGAGGCCACGTAGACCCAGTAGCTGGTCTCGACCTCGGCGGGGGACTGGGCGGCGCCCAGGGAGAGGAGCGCGGAGAGGAGCAGCGAAGGCATCGGGCTACTCTCCGACCTGCGGCTCGAGCTCCACGGCCCACAGCCCGGAGTTCCAGTCCGAGAAGAACACCTTGCCCTTGTGCGGCTGCGGCCCCCAGGTCATCGGCGCGTTCGAAACGCGACCCTCCGGGTCGGTCGGCAGATAGAACGCGACCTCGCGTCCCTGCTCGTAGAGGTTGCCCATCAGGTCGCCGGAGATGTCCACCACGCGCAGGCCGCCGTTGTAGTAGGCCACGTAGAGGAGGTCGTCCTCGATCCACAGGTTGTGCGTTCCGGCCTCGGGGACCTCGTAGCGAGCGACCTCCTTGGGGTTCAGCGGATCCGTGAAGTCGATGAAGTGGATCCAGCCGCGCGGATAGGTCGGGTTGTCGTCGATGCTCAGGCCGTAGGGGAACGCCTCGTCTCCGGCGACGATGTAGAACTTGCCGGTCACCGGGTCCTTGTAGGGGAAGGCCGCGTGGTTCCAGCCGGAGGGGTAGGCGTAGTGCCCGATCACGACCGGCTTCTCGAGGGAACCCCCGGCGACTCCGTTGCCGACGTCGACCATGTACACGCCGTCCCCCCAGTTGGAGGAGTAGGCGATCCCGTCCTCGACCCACACGTCGTGGATCGAGTGGTTGGGCGTGTCGAGCTCGAAGGTGGAGACGGTGTAGGGGTTCTCCGGGTTCTCGATGTTGACGATGTCGTAGCGACGTCCGCCCGAGAGCGCGAAGACGTGGTCGTTCCAGATGAACAGGTTGTGCACGCCGCCGGTCAGGCCCTCGGTGTACTCGCACAGGACCTGCGGCTCGCGCGGGTCGACCACGTCGATGATCACGATCCCGTTCTTGCGGTTCGAGGCTCCCTCGCGGCTGATCACGCAGAGCGCACCGTTCGGGTGCATCTTGACGTCGTTGACGGTGCGGGCGTCGACGCGCACGCGGCTGATCTCCTCGATCGCCGAGGGGTCGGTCACGTCCCAGAAGATCGTGTCGCCGTTCGCGACCCAGGTTCCGGTGACCGCGTAGTCCCGGCCGTCGATGCCCTCCCAGACCCACAGGTCCGAGGTGTGCACGTCCTGGACCGGTCCGCGCCCGATCAGCTTGACCTCGCGGCCGACCTCGCGCGGGCGAATGCGCACGGTGCTCGAGGCCGAGCGATCCCCACAGGTCGCGTAGATCGTGTAGAGGCCGGGGGCGTTCGCCACGAAGCGTCCGTCCTGCTCGATCTGCCCCGTGGCGCCCGGCCCGAGGTCGTCGTCCGGCTGCGCGACGAAGGAGTACTCGACCGGAGCGCCCTCGACGACCGCCTGGGACTCGTCGAGCGCGCGCGCGGTGAAGGTCACGACGTCGCCGGTCCGCGCGAAGGTGGCGGAGCCCTCGAGCTCCAGCGCGCGCACGGGGTTCGGGACGACCGTGAGCTCGAAGGAGGTCTCGAAGTCCTCCGCGCTCGCGACCAGGGACGACTTGCCGGGGCCGTGGGCGACGAGACGCCCGAATG
>CAZDYS010000112.1:0-9985 GCA_964509445.1 uncultured Planctomycetaceae bacterium | reverse complement strand
CGGCTCCGCGCTCGCGGACCTGGAGCGCATCCGGTCGCTCGGGGCGGATCGGGAGACCGCGCCGCAGGCCGCCCTGGAAGAGGTGGAGCTCCGCGCCGACGCGCGCGTGGCGGACCTCTCCGGCGGGGAGCTCCAGCGCCTGGCGCTCGCACGCGCGTTCGTGGTCGACCAGTCCGTTTACCTCCTGGACGAGGCGACCGCGCACCTCGATCCGGACGCCGCCGCCCGCTGCGAGGAGGCCGTCCAGCGCCGGATCGCCGCCGGCGCGGCCGCCCTGTGGGTCAGCCACGACCCCGCACTCGCGGAGCGGCTGGGCGTGGACAGCGAGGAGCTCGCGTGATCGCCGCGATCGAGCTGAGCGCTCTCGACCTCGGCCTGGCGGCCCTGCTCCTGGTGCTGAACGCCGGCGTGGCGACGGCGCTGCGCATCCCGCTCGGTCGCCGGATCCTGACCTCCGCGCTGCGCGCGACCGTGCAGCTGGCCGCGATCGGGTTCGTGCTGCTGTGGGTCTTCGCGGCCGAGGGGCCCGCCCGCGTCCTCGCGATGCTCGTCGCGATGGCGCTCCTGGCCGGGTTCGAGGCGCTCCGTCGCTCGAGCGTGCGCGTGCGAGGCCTCGCCCCGCTGGCCCTCGGCGTGATGCTCGTGAGCTCGCTCACGGTGACGCTCTACGGCACGCAGCTCGTCCTGCGGGTCGAGCCCTGGTACGCGCCGCAGTACCTGGTGCCGATCCTCGGCATGGTCCTCGGCAACGCGCTCAACGGCGTCTCGCTCGGCATGGACACGGTCCTGCGCGGCTTTCGCGAGCAGAAGGACCGCGTGGAGCTCCTCCTGTCCCACGGGGCGACGCCCTGGGAGGCGAGCCGCGACGTCGTGCGCGAGGCGGTGCGCACGGGCATGATCCCGATCCTCAACTCGATGGCCGCCGCGGGCGTCATCAGCATCCCCGGGATGATGACCGGTCAGCTGCTCGCCGGGGAGGACCCGGGCACCGCCGCTCGCTACCAGCTGTTCATCCTCTTCTGCATCGCCGGCGGCGTCGCGCTCGGGACGCTCGGCGTCGTCCTCGGTAGCGTGCGGCTCGTGTTCGACGAGCGCATGCGCCTGCGCACCGACTGGCTCCGGGTTCCGCAGGACGAGAAGGAGCGCGGCTGACAGGAAACGAGCGAGGCCCGCGCCCCCCGGAGGGAACGCGGGCCTCGCCGCTGTGCGAACCGGACGGGGGCTCTAGAAGGAGCCGACCGTCAGGTCCTGGGAGTTCGTCAGGCGGTACGGCGCGACGCCGAAGATGTGCACGGCCTGGGTGTAGACCGTGAGGCCGACGATGCACGGGTCGTTCGGGATCGGGAACGTGGCGCTCGCCAGCGGGCCGGACAGGAGCGGGGTCTTGAAGACCAGCGGACCGCCGATCAGGACCTCGGCGCCGTTGCCGAGCGGGATGTTCGCCGGCGCGACGCGACCGAAGATCTGGGCCATCGTGTGGCCGGTCGTGGTCAGGTCGACGTTCGCCGTCCAGCTCTCGCCGACGCGCACCTCGTCCGCGACGTAGCTCGCGACGTTGTTGCCGCCGGTGCGGCTCGCGACGGTGGCGTCGGAGAACGAGAAGCCGCCCAGGTAGATGTTGTCGTTGGCGAGATCGTCCGCCTCCCAGGCCACGAGGAAGTTCTTCTTCGAGGCGTCGTAGGCCGCCTCGGCGAAGTCCGCGTCACCGGTCGTGTCGGAGACCGTGATCGCCGAGGACCAGGTCGCGCCGTTGTCGGAGGACACGTTGGCGAGGGTCGCGTTCGGGAACGGGCCACCGGTGTACACCAGCGCGATGTCGCCACCGTCGCGGGTCACGCGGACGAAGCCGCCGCCGGTCGTGGTGATCTGGGTCTCGGTGAAGCTCGCTCCCATGTCGGAGGACACGTTCACGAACACCTGATCGGCGCCGCCACGGTCGTCGTCCCAGACGGTGACGATGTTGCTGCCGGAGACGGTCATCGTGAAGCTGTCGACGTCGTCGGTGCCGGCGAGGTAGCCGCCCGGACTACGCTCGGGGCCGAAGGTCACGCCACCGTCGGTGGAGACGCGCAGCTTGGCCTCTTCCGTGTTGCCGACGACCTCTTCCTGCCACGCGACGACGAGCATGCCGCCACCGGACGAGATGGTGATCGGGGGGTCCGCGTTGCCGCTGTCGACGTCACCGGCGGCCGGGCCCGAGGCGTCGAGCTGCTGCTCGGTGCCGAGCGTGGCACCGGCGTCGGTGCTGCTGTTGAAGAACAGGTCGTCCTGGCCGTTGCGGTTGTCGTCCCACGCCCAGTAGACGCCGTTCGCATCCGCCCACAGGCCGATGTTGTCGACGTCGAAGCCGCCGCCGTTCGAGCTGGCCGCGCTGATCGCGGTGCCGAAGGTCGCGCCACCGTCGGTGGAGACGGTCAGGTAGACGTCTTCGTTGAGACCGTCCGCGTCGTTCTCGACCGACTGCAGGACGTAGATCTCGTCGTTGTTCGGATCCGCGTCCTTCACGACGGCGAGAGCGAAGTCCTTGACGTCGTTGCCGCTCACCGGAGCGAGGCCCTTGCCGATCAGGGTGTCCGCGGCCGCGAACGTGACGCCGCCGTCCGTCGAGCGGTTGAAGCGGATGTTCGAGTCACCGTCGCGGTCGTCGCTCCAGGCGATGTAGACGTGGTTGCCGTTGATGACGATCGCCTCGGTGCCGTTCTGGAAGCCGGCGAACTTGCTGGCGCCCGTCGCGTCGCTGTCGACGCGGACCGGGGCACTCCAGTTGACGCCACCGTCGGTCGAGCGCGAGGCGAGGATGTTCTGGTTGGTGCTGTCCTTCCAGAAGGCGACGGAGAGGCCGCCCTGGGAGGCAACGCCGCCCATGTTCGACGCGGCGACGGCCGTCGTGTCGATCTGGGTCGAGGAGCGCGGGGTTTGCGCGAGCACCGGAGTGGCAAGGAGCGCCAGCGCCGGGAGCAGGGTGAGGGAACGCATGGAGGAAGTCCTTCTTCTTGGGGTTTCCAGCGACTCTGGGATGCCGAGCCATCGCGCCTCTCCATCTCGAGACGCTCGATTCGGGGCGAAGAGCATGCTTTCTCGGGATTGCAGACCCCAGTGAGAATCGTGAGAAACGCGCGCAAAGGTCCCGAATCGCCACGCATCGCGCGAAGTCGCAATTCAGATTCGATAAAGAGAAGCCTCGCGGAGGCGGCACGAGGGGAAGCCGTCCTGCGGAGGGAGGCCCGAGGCCCGGCGGGCTCCCCCGCGGCGACGCCTCAGCGCGCGTCGGGCGACGCTTCCCCGGCCGGCGGGTAGGGCGACATCTCCGGCTCGAGGTCCACGTGCGAGGCGTCCGCGACCCGGTTGATGTAGTTGAAGTAGGCGATGACCTGCACCGCCTCGTGGATCGCCGCGTCCGAGAGCCCCTCGGCGCGCAGCGTCTCGACGTCGCTCTCCCGCATGTCCGCCGGTGTCCGCGTGAGCTTCTCGGCGTAGGCGCACAGCGCGCGGTCGACGGAGGAGAGCTCCGCCTCGCGCCAATCGGACGAGGTCGCCGCGAGGAACGGCTGGGCCTCCTCCGCGCGCATCCCCTGGACCACCGACCGGAGGTCCGCCGCGTGGGCCAGCGTTCAGTAGTGGCAGTGGTTCACGCGGCTGACGACCACCGCGAGCAGCTCGCGCTGGGCCCGCGAGAGCTCGCCGCGCTGGAGCATGACCCGCTGGTAGAGCCCCATCGACGCCTCCAGCGTCCGTGGGGCCAGGCTCATCATCCGCACGATGTGGTAGACCCGGCCCGCGCGCTGGACGGCCGCCTCGTAGATGCGCGCCAGCGGACCGGTCGCCTCGTCGGGCGAGATCGTGCGGAGCCAGGCCATCGCGCTACAGGTCCGGGCGCGAGAGCGTGGCCTCGATCAGGCGGCGCTCTTGGGCGACCTGGGACAGCGGGTAGTAGGCGCGCAGCGCGCGGCGCGCGTCCTCGTCCCCCATCCGGGTCAGGCACTCCACGGCGGCGCCGCGCAGGCGGAAGCTGTCGGACTCCAGGAAGCCCGCGAGGAACCGGCTGTTCTCCGGTCGCTCGCTGCTCTGGAGCGAGAGCTGACGCAGAGCCGCGGCGCGCGCGCTCGGGTGCGTCGTCACGTCGTTCGCCCAGCGGCGGAGCTGACCGATCACCCCGCCGTTCTCGAGGCCGCCGAGGTCCTCGAGCAGCTCCCGCCGCAGCACGTCGTGCGGCGAGTCGATGAACAGCTTCTGCGTGAGCCAGGAGTAGGCGTCGAGCGGCGCGGCGTGCGCGTAGAGCTCGGCCGCCGCGGCCATGGTGCGCCAGCTGTAGCCCTCGTCGAACGCCTTCTCGGCGACCTGGGCCATCTCCGGGATCGGGTCGAACTTCGTGAGCGCGGTCAGCGTCGCGGTGCGGACGCGCGCCGAGGGGTCCTGCGCGGCGGCGAGGATGAGACGCTCGCGCCCCTCGACCACCCCGGCCTCCCCGAGCGCGCGCGCCGCGGCGATGCGGCAGGCCTCGCTCTCGTCCCGACGCAGCGCGTAGCTGAGCTCCGCGACGATCGTCTCGAGCGTGTCCGTGCGGCTGCGGCTCAGGGCGAAGGCACCGAGCTCACCGAGCGCCTCCAGCGCGTCGCGCCGGCCGTTCACGTCGGTGTCCTCGTGCGCGATGACGAGGAGTTCGGCGACGCTGCGGTCGCGCCAGGTGACGGTCTTGGGGATCCAGCCGCCGTGATCGAAGCGCACGTAGAGCGGCTCCCCCGCCACGGGGAAGCGGAAGGTGTCCTGTCGCCCGGTCAGCTCCACGCGGTGGACGACGGTGCCGCCCTCGTCGCGCACCTCGACGTCCACCGGCAAGAGGAACGCCGAGGGCGTGCCGCCCCCGCTGGACTGCGTCTGGCGCACCTCGAACACCACCTCCTCGGCGTTCGCGTCGAAGGACCAGTCGAGGTCGAACTCGGGATAGCCGCGGGCGTAGATCCACTGCTCGAAGAACCGCGTGAGGTCGCGGCCCGAGGCCTGCTCGAACGCCCGCTTCAGGTCCGAGGTCACGACGCTGCGCCCGGCGTTGTCGGCCACGTAGCGACGAATGCCCTCGAAGAACGCCTCGTCGCCGAGCAGGAAGCGCAAGAGGTGCAGCCGCGCGGCGCCGCCCTCGGCCGCCCGCGTGTCCATCAGGTCCTCGGCCTCGTCGTAGGCGTCCCAGACCGTCGGCCGGCGGCGCGCGCCGGTGTCCTCGGCGACGTAGCGGTCCTGGGCGTCGCGCAGCAGCGTGCGCATCGCGTCCAGGCCCTGGGTCTCCTCGACGTAGAGGAGCTGGCAGTAGGTCGCGAACGCCTCGTGGAGCCAGATGTGCGGCCAGTCGGCGCAGGTCAACAGGTTGCCGAACCACTGCTGCGCGGCCTCGTGGACCAACAGACCGGTCGAGTCCTCGTCCCTGTGCTGGCGCGCGTCCCCCAGCGTCAGCGTGCTGAGCGTCGCCGCGGACACGTTCTCCATGCCGCGCCCGGGGAAGTTCGCCACGCACACCTGGCTGTACTTGGAGTACGGGTAGCGCAGGCCCGTGAGCCGCGAGAGGAACGCGAGGATCTCGCCGGTGTCCCCGAAGCTCGCCTCGACCCAGTCGCGGTACTGCGGTTCGACGGCGAAGGTCAGCGGCACCCCCTCCCAGGAGGCGCGCTCGACCAGGAACTCGCCGGCGACCAGGCTCACGAGGTAGGCCGGGTGCTCGACCTCCATGCGCCAGTGCTCGGTGCGCGTCGCGCCCTCCTCGCGGACGGAGACGCGTTCGCCGGGCAGGACGCCGACCCAGTCCGCGGGCATCGTGACGCGCAGCTCGCTGGTCGCGCGGTCGGAGGGGTGGTCGAGGCACGGGAACCAGCCGCTGTTGTGATCGGCCTGCCCGTGCGTGAAGACCTGACTGGGGCTGTCCCCGTCCGCGCCGACGCCGGAGAACCACATCCCGTCGACCGGTCGGCCGCCGTACACGACGGTCACCTGGGTCGTGGACCCCGCGGGGAGCGGTGCGCCGAACAGGACGAGGAGCTTGTCGCCCTCCTGGCGATGCGCGAGCTGCTGGCCGCCCGCGTCGCGCACGGAGCGGACCTCGAGTCCTTCGAGGTCGAGCTCGATCGTGTCCACGCCCGCGCCGAGAGGCTCGAACTCGACGCGGCAGCTGGCCTCGATGCTCTGACGCTCCGGGTGGAGCACCAGGTCGATCGCGTAGTGGCGCACGTCGAAGTTCCGGACCGGGACGACGGCTTCGAGCGCTTCCCGGTCGGGCGCGACCGTCGCGTTCGGGATCGCCTCGCAGGCGCCTAGGAGCGCGAGCGCGGTCAACGAAACGAGCGGCAGACGGCCGCGCGGAATCCTCACGGGTGTGGTGCAATCGGGGTGCATCGGTCAGAGATGGAGGTCGTCGTTGGCAGCGACGGAGGAACCGCGCAGCCCGCCTCGGGCGCGCCAGGAACCCCCTCGGGCGCGATCCTACCGAATCGGCCCGGGCGACTCGATGCCCGAGAGGCGGCCAGCGTGCCGTATGCTCCGCGGCGGATGGACTTCCTCCTGGAGTGCATCGGTTTCCCGCCGACCCACGACCTCGAACGGCTCGGCGACCTCGTGCGCGAGCGCGGCGAGAGCGTGGCCTGGCGCGGCCCGAGCGGCGTGCACCTGCGCTACCCGCTGGCGGACGGTCTCGAGGTCCGGCTCGACCACGAGGAGGGCGAGGAGTACTGGAGCCTGTGGCCTCACTACCAGTCCTCGCGCCGCCTGCGCGTCGCGGTGCAGTCCACCGAGCCCCTGCCGGACTCCCCCTACGACGTGCTCCTGTTCGGCATCGCGAACCCGCCGGTGCCGCGGGAGGAGCGCGCGCCCGTCTTCGAGGAGCTCGGGCAGGACTACCCGATCGCGACCTACATCTCCGACGCGCGCCGCCTGCCGCGGCGCCTGCAGCGCGGGCACGTGCTCGCGGTGAGCATCGCGGGGTTCGCGCTGGACGTCAGCTACGTGGGCACGAACCAGGGGGTGCAGAACGAGTGGATCCTCGAGGAGCCCCACGGTGCCCACCTGATGCCGGTGTCCGGAGACGGCAGCCCTGGCGGCTGCATGGAGCTCTCGCTGCGCATCCGCCAGGTCCGGCGCATCGAGAACCCGATCACGAAGGAGCGCTTCCTGGTGCTCGAGACCGACGCGCCGGGCCGACCGCTGGACCTGTTCGTCAGCCGCTGGCAGCTCGAGGCCGACGGCCACGCGATCCCGCGCCCGGGCTGGCGGATCGAGGGCGCGTTCCTGTTCACCGGCCGCGTGTCCGGCGGTCTACCGCGCTCGCGCCGCCGGTCGGCTCGCTAGCGCTCGCCGCCGACCTCGACGCGCAGCGCCTTCGCCACCGACGCTGCACCGGCGGCATCGGTCCCGATCCAGGCCCGGAGCACGATCCCGTGCGGCCAGCCGGCGTCCTCGTGCGCGAACCCGCTGCCGGAGACGCCTCGTACGGAAGCCAGCTCCGCGAGGGACGTCTCGAGGTGCGGCGCGAGCTTCGCGAGCTCGGCCTTCATCTCCTTGGCGTCCTCGGCACGGTCCCAGGTGGTCGCGACGAACAGGAGGTAGGCCTCTCCGTTGCGAAGCAGCACGTAGCGGTCTCCGCCCCAGCCGGCCGCGGCGTCGAAGGTGTACTTCACCCCCATCACGGCCATCGGGCCGTCGATGCCCTTGCGATCCGCCGGCGGCTCGACGAACAGCGCGAGGCCGAGCTCCCCGAGCGTGTCCTCGCGCGCCACGGACCAACCCTCCGGCAGCGAGCCCGCGTCGATGGCGACGGGGATCGGGTCGTCGCGCTTCGCCTCGACCCAGTACTTCTCCGGGTGCAGCACCTGCTCGCTCGAGAGCGGCGGGTTCCGGAACAGGCGCTCGTAGTCGTCCGGCGCCGGCGTCGGCGCCTTCATCGCGAGCTCCATCAGGCTCTTCACGCGGCACAGGAACATCTGTCCGCGCAGGTAGGCGCCGAGCAGCGGCTTGTAGACGTAGGGCTGCGCGTCCGCGAGCACGTCCATCCCCATGGTGGCCGCCTCCATCTGCTCCTCCATCGAGAGCTTGCCGTACTTCGTCGTCCACTCGCCGCCGATCTGCGTGCCGCTGCCCTCGACCAGCGCCTGGAACGCCCACAGGGCGTCGGCGTTCCCCTCGAGCGCTTCGAAGGTGCCGTCGAGGTCGTACAGCTGGTCGTCGAGCGCGTGCGTGAGCTCGTGCGCGAGGATGTGCCGCGCGAGCCCGCCGCCGAACGACTCCATGAGGTAGAAGCCCTCCGTCTCGGGGTCGTAGAAACCGCCCACCTGGCCCTCGAGGATCTCCATCATGTGCCCCTGGAGGTCGAGCTTCGCGGGGAGCACTCCCATCAGCTTCGCGACGAGCTCGCTGTTCGCGCGATCCTCGGGGGTCTCGGCCTTCTCCTGGCGGTCGGCGATGTACTTCTTGAGCGTCGCCTCGTCGGAGACCGCCACGTCGACGTCGCGCGGGAACTCGCGCTTGCGCAGCTCGGCCACCTGCGCCTTGATCTCCTTCGTCCAGGCCTCGAGCGTCGCCTGGTCGACGGCCGGATCCTGGCCCGGCGTCGACGTCGGAGCGGGTGCAGCCGCGGACGGGCCGGGCGCCTGGGTCGACGGTGCCGCGGGCGTCGCCGACACCTCGGAACAGGCGGCCAGGGGGAGCGCGGCGAGGACGGGGAGGAGAGTGACGTTCGCGAGGTGGTTCATGGAGGGAGGGGACGCAGGAGGAGCGGGGTCCGGCGGAGCAGCATCTCCGCAGCTCGTCGCGGAATGCAAGCCCCACCGAAACGCCGCGCGCGGGGCGCTGTGGCGAGCCTCACGGGAAGCGTACGAAGCGCGCGGGCCGCGGCGCACGGGACGCGGCGGGCCGCCCTGCGCGCTCCCTGGCCGGATTTGCAACCCCGGGGGACCCTTGGCACGATCTCGCGCCGCTCCGGATCCGCCGTGAGCCCCGTCCCAACCCTGCTCAGGAGCCCCTGATGGCCCTTCGGTCCCGCGTCCTGCCCCTCCTCCTCCTGCTCGTCGCCCTCCTCGGTCTCGGGCAACCCGCCCAGGCGCTGCTGCAGGAGGGTGCCGGCGAGGCGCTCGAGAACGCGGCGGAGGCGGCCGCCGAGGCGGTCGAGGAGGTCGCCGACGCGGTGGAGGAAGCCCCCGAGGAGCGGGGCTTCATGGACGAGCTCAACGACACCTGGGGCACCTACGTCAACGGACCGATCATCGCGGTCTTCTTCTTCGACGTGTGGTTCTGGGACGACCCCAACACCGGGATCCGGCTCGAGCTCGCGGTCGTCTGGCTGATGTTCGGCGCCATCTTGTTCACCATCAAGATGGGCTTCATCAACCTGCGCGGGTTCAAGCACGCGATCGACGTCACGCGCGGCAAGTACTCGGACCCGAACGACAAGGGCGAGGTCAGCCACTTCCAGGCGCTGACGGCGGCTCTCTCCGCCACCGTCGGCCTCGGCAACATCGCCGGCGTCGCGATCGCGATCAGCGTCGGCGGCCCGGGGGCGACCTTCTGGATGATCCTGGCGGGCTTCCTCGGGATGAGCTCCAAGTTCACCGAGTGCACGCTCGGCCAGATGTACCGCCGCGTGCGTTCCGACGGCAGCGTGATGGGCGGTGCGATGTACTACCTGTCCGAGGGCCTCAAGGAGCAGGGCAAGGCCGGGCTCGGCAAGTTCCTCGCGGTGTTCTTCGCGATCCTGTGCATCGGCGGCTCCTTCGCGGGCGGCAACCGTGCAGCGCGATCAGGACCCCGATACCCGCAACGAGGTCCTGATCGCGCTGCGTGAGACGGCCGGCTGGATCGAGGACTACCCCTGGGTCTACGGCCTGCTGATGGCCGCGGCCGTCGCGGTCGTCATCCTCGGCGGCATCAAGCGCATCGCGTCGACCGCGGAGAAGATCGTCCCGCTGATGTGCGGCATCTACGTGGCGGCGGCGATCTACATCCTCGCCACGAA
>CAZDYS010000111.1:0-10016 GCA_964509445.1 uncultured Planctomycetaceae bacterium | reverse complement strand
CTCTTGCCCGTCGCGCTGTTGCCCCACCTCGTCGCGCGCGCCGCAGCGGCTCGCCTCCGCCTGCTGACGGGCTTCGCGCTCGCGGCGCTCGCGTGGCTCCTGCCGCTCCTGTGGCTCGAGGGGGGGGCCAGCGGTCTCCTGCGCGGCACGACGAGCTACGCGCTGCGCTGGGAGTCGTTCAGCCTCGCGTTCCGGCCCCTGCAGTCGCTGCTCGCGCTGCTGTTCCCCGAAGCCGGGTTCGTCCCGACCGCCGCGCGCGTCTTCGTGGTCGCCCTCTGGCTCGCGCTGCTGGCGACGCGGGCCCGGGGCGGACGTCGAAGAGACGCGCTCCAGGAAGCGCTCTTCGCGGTCGGGGCCTTCCTCGTGCTGACACCGACCCTGCATCCGTGGTATCTGACGTGGGTGATGCCGTTCCTCGCCGCACGTCTCCACGCGTCCTTCCTCGCGCTGATCGCGCTGGCTCCGCTCACCTACTGGCCTCTGACCGAGTGGCAGTCGATCGGGCGCTGGGAGGAGCCGGCCTGGCTGTGGCCCGCGGTCGCGCTGCCGTTCTTCCTGCTCCTCGCGCTCGAGCGCCGGCGCGGACCGCTCCTGGAGACGGATCCCCGGTGAAGGTCGACGACTTCGACTATGCGCTTCCGCCCGAGCGCATCGCGCAGCATCCCTGCGAGGAGCGCGACCGCGCGCGCCTCCTGGCGCACGACGTCGGGGCGAACCGCACGGAGCACCGCATCGTCCGCGACCTGCCGTCCTTCCTGCGCGCGGGCGACCTCCTGGTGGTCAACGACACGCGCGTGGTCCCCACCCGGCTCCACGGCCGGCGCGCGACCGGAGGGCGCGTCGAGTTCCTCCTGCTCGAGCCGGCCGGGGAGGAGCGCTGGCTCGCGCTCGCGAACCCGGCGCGCAAGCTGCGTGCGGGCGAGCGGATCCCGGTGCAGGGCGGACGCCTCGAGGTGACGCTGGTCGAGCGGACGACCGCCGCGGACGGGGCCCCGGGGAAGGAGTGGATCGTGGCGCTCGAGGACCCCGAGGGACGTCGCTCCCCGAGCGAGCTCCTGGAGGAGCACGGCAGCGTGCCGCTGCCGCCCTACATCCGGCGCGACGCCGAGGCCGCCGACTCGGAGGGCGTCGCACGGGAGGATCGCGCGCGCTACCAGACGGTGTACGCGGACAAGGCCGGCGCGGTGGCCGCGCCGACCGCTGGACTGCACTTCACGCCGGAGCTGTTCGCACGCCTCGACGAACAGGGCGTGCGGCGCGCGGCCGTCACGCTGCACGTGGGTCACGGGACGTTCCAGCCGGTGCAGGCGGAGGAGGTCACCTCGCACCGCATGCACTTCGAGCGCTACACGCTCTCCGCGGACGTCGCCGAGGCGATCGCCGAGACGCGCGAGGCCGGCGGACGCGTCGTGTGCGTCGGGACGACGAGCGTGCGCGTGCTCGAGACCTGCGCCGATCCGGCCCGCCCCGGTCACGTGCTGCCGGCCAGCGGGGAGACGAACCTGTTCCTCTACCCCGGGCGCCGGCTCGCGGTCGTCGACGCGCTCCTCACGAACTTCCACCTGCCGCGCTCGAGCCTGCTGTTCCTCGTGAGCGCGCTGGCGGGTCGCGAACGCATCCTCGAGCTCTACCGCGAGGCGGTGGAGCGCGAGTACCGGTTCTTCAGCTACGGAGACGCGATGCTGCTCTACGGCGTGCCGGACTCGCCGGCCAGCAGCGTGTAGATCGTCTCCGCCGCGCGTCCGGGATCCTCGGCGCCCAGGATGGCGGAGCTCACCGCCGCGCGACCGACCGTGTCGAGCTCCGAGGCGTTCGTGGCGTCGATCCCCCCGATCGGGAAGACCGGCAGGCTCGTCGCCGCCTGCGCGATCCAGGCGGCCTCGGCCCCGACGCCGCGCCGGTAGCCCTTGGTGGCGGTCGCGTGGATCGGTCCGAAGCCCAGCGTGTCCAGGTCGTCGGTGGTCGCCGCGAGTCCGATCTGGGACGCGTCGTGGGTGGAGAGCCCGAGCACCGCGCTCGCCCCGAGGAACCGGCGCGCGATCTCCACCGGCGCGTCGTCCTGCCCCAGGTGCACGCCGGCGCAGCCCTCGGAGGCGAGGCTCGCCGCCACATCCACGCGGTCGTTGACGACCACCAGGGTTCCCTCGCCCGCATCGGAGACGAGCGCCAGCACGCGCCGGGTCCACTCCCAGGTCTCCCGCGCGGGCGCCGTGCCGCGCCCCGGCTCGGGCTCGATGCGCACCTGGACGACGTCGGTCCAGGGCAGAGCGGCGCGCAGCGTCTCGAGCGGGTCCGCGGCGCACAGACGCGGTGTGAAGAGCAGCTGCAGGCGCGCCTGGTCGAGCCGCTCGCGGCGCTCGAGGCGCAGCTCGTCGACGATGGCGCTCAACAGCACGCGTCCGGGCCGCAGCCCGGAGCCAGGTCCTCGCGGACGACGCCTTCCTTGGTCTCCCGCGGCGACCGCAGGCGCGTGCCCTCGCAGCCGAACGGGCGTGCGTCCTCCGCGGCGATCGGAACGAGCGGTTCGATCCCGGTCATGGAGGAAGCGTAGGGCTCGCGGGTCATCAGGCCGAAGGTCTTCCGGCAGACCGCCGTGCGCTGGCCGCGACGGAAGACGTGCCCGTCGTCGTCGACGACCTCGCGCCAGGGCCCGTTGTAGACCACGGCCTCGTTGTGCTCCCAGCACGGGCCTTCCTTGCCCTTGTGGGCGACCAGCGTCATCGACCGGAACTCGATGCCCTCGACGACGGCCCAGGGCTCGGCCTGCCGCGCGACGATCTCGACGCCGTACAGCCCGGCGTCCGTGAACGCGTCGACGAATCGGTCCTCGCGCAGGGCGCCGGAGATGCAGCCGGACCACAGCACGGGATCGCGCTGCAGCTCCTCGGGGACGTCCTCGTCGCTGACGATGTCGGAGATCGCGCAGCGACCGCCGTTCCGGAGGACGCGGTGGATCTCACGGAAGAGCCGCGCCTTCTCGCGCCCGTCGACGAGGTTCAGCACGCAGTTCGAGAGCACGAGGTCGACCGAGGCGTCCGCGATCAGCGGCTCCTCGGCGCGCAGGCGCTGCTTCTCCCTCTCGAGAGCCTCCAGGTCCTCGAGCGTGCGCACCGGACGCTGCCGCAGCCAGGTCTCCAGCCGGTCGCGGTCGAGGGCGAGGTCCTGGATCAGCGCGTGGTGGAAGGACACGTTCTGCCAGCCGATGCGCTCGCCGATCGCCTCGCGGTGCTCCCGGGCGAGGGCGAGCATCTCTGGCGTGGCGTCGACGCCGAGCACGCGGCCTTCGGCGCCGACGAGCTGGCTCGCGAGGAAGCAGATCTTCCCGGCGCCGGAGCCGAGGTCGAGCACGGTCTCTCCGGGGCGGACGAACCTGCTGGGGTCGCCGCAGCCGTAGTCCCGCTCGAGGATCTCGGGCGGCAGCACCTCCAGCAGGGAGGTGTCGTAGTCGACGGGGCAGCAGAGCTCCGGGACCAGCTCGTTCGCTCCCTGGCCGTAGCGCTCGCGCACCGCGTCGAGGGGGGTGGGGGACGCGTCTTCGATCGTCATGAGGGGGTCTCGTCGGGGGACGAGCTCGGCCTACGCGCGGCGCCCCGCGGTGGGACCGCGCCCGGGGGGCTCCGGAACGAAACCAGGGCCCGGTCGAGACCGGGCCCTGGATGATCGGGTCCTTTCGAGAACCCATCCAAAGGTGCCCTCGTCGTGCCAACGAGGGCTTTTCGAGACTACTGGCTCGCCGAGCGAGCGATCAAGCCGACTCCTTGCCGCGCTGCGTCTTGCGCGGGCGTCCGCCCTTGGGCTTGCGGTCCTGCAGCGACGCATGGAACTGGTCCCAGTCCTCGTCGCTGAAGAGGCGGACCTGCTGGCCGCACTCGATGCAGTAGGACTGCTCCATGCTCTGCAGGTAGGAGACGTAGTCCTCGCAGTGCGGGCAGAATTTCTTGTCGTTGTAGAAGTCGGTTTCCATGTCGCTTTCCCCGGTCGGTGGTCGCCAGCTGTTTCGCAAGGGAGCTGCCAAGCGTCCCGGGGTCTCGTCGATCGCTGTAACTCCTTTTCGGAGATGGGCTTGGATCCGTTCGCCGGGGCTCGGGCGCGGGCTGCGCGGCGTTGTGAAAAACGAACGCGGACGCGGGCGATCCGAGGGGAACGGTCCCGCCTCGATCCACCGGACCGGGAAGAGACCCTGATGCCTGACCGCAACCCCTTGGTCGACAAGGAGTTGCAGTTCAACCGTCGACCCTGTCCAAAGGTTGCGACAGGCCTTCGCGACGTTGCGAAAAGCGAACGCCGGGGGGGAGGGCTCAGCCGAAGCGCTCGCGGCTGGTCGTCATGTCCGCTCGCGCGGCTCGCTCGGGCTCGCGCGCCACGGCGCGGTCGAGTCGCTCCGGCACGCCGGCCTCCTCCCCATGGCCGCGCAGGAGTCCGTCGAAAGCCGCGGACCGCACGAGGGCCGAGGGGTCCCGCTCCAGGGTTCGCTCCAGGGCCGCGCGACCGGACTCGGTCGGCAGGTTCCCGAGCACGTGCGCCGCGTTCCGTGCGCGCCCCTCGCGGTGGGGTCGTCGGAGCGCCGAGCCGCTGGGCTCCGGCGCGGCGGGGTCGAGCCAGTCGACCAGCTCCTTCTCCTCCACGAAGGGGTGCGTGCCGAAGCGCTCCGCGAGATCCGGTGCCCCGCGGCCCCAGGGGCACACCTCCGAGCAGACGTCGCAGCCGAAGGCCCACTCCCCGAGGAGCGGGCGGAGCTCGTGGGGGATCGCGCCGCGATGCTCGATGGTGAGGTAGCTGATGCAGCGCCGCGCGTCGACCCAGCCGGGCTCCGGGATCGCGTCCGTCGGGCACGCGTCCAGGCAGGCGGTACAGGTGCCGCAGGAGCCGAGCGCGGGGCTCGGTGCCGGGGACGGCTCGAGCTCGTCCAGGAGGAACAGCTCGCCCAGGAAGAACCACGGCCCGAAGGTCGGGTGCAGCAGGTTGGCGGCCTTCGACGCGAAGCCGATCCCGGCCTCCTCGGCGTGCGCCCGCTCGAGCAGCGGTCCGGCGTCCACCACGATCCGTCCCGAGTCCACCAACCCGTGGGAGCGCAGCGCCCGCGCGAGGCCGCGCAGGCGCTTGGTCATGAAGTTGTGGTAGTCGCGCCCGGCGGCGTAGCGCGCGACGCGTCCGCCTCCCGCGAGCTCCACGGCCGCCCGGTGATGGGCCAGCGCGACCACCAGGAGCGTGCGCGCCGCCGGGTCGCTGGCGCGCGGGTCGAGGATCCGCTCCCGGAAGCTCTCGAGCCAGTCCATGGAGGCGTGGGCGCCGGCCGCGAGCCAGGCCTCGAACCGCTCCCCGTGGCGCGGGCGCCCCAGGGGGACCAGCGCGGCCAGGTCGAAGCCCTGGGCGAGCGCGAGGTCGAGAACGTCCCGAGAGCGACCCATGAGGGAACTCTAGCGTCGCGAGCGGGCTCCGGGGCGGGGGCTTCGCGCTAGGTGTAACCGTCTCGGAAAAAGGGAGTTAAGTGCTCTCAAGGGGGAATGTTCCGATCTCGCCAAAGCCCTCCGGTAACCAAAACGGGCCCGGGACATACATTGGAACGACGCGGATCCCCGCGGCCAGCCCGCCGCCCCGCTGCTCCACCCCTGACATGAGACTTCGCCCCACCCTCTCCCAGGGGGCCGCTGCGTGATGCAGCAGCCCGGCTTCCTGACGCTCTCCGACAAGGTCGAGAGTCCCGTGCACCTCGGGCTCTTGGACCGGCTGGCGGACCTCGCGCGGGACATGGAGCTGGAGCCGGGGAGTCAGGAAGCGGAAGAGGCGCTCGCACCGCTGCGCGCGATCCTCCAGGACCCGGAGCGTTCGGCGGAATCCCGTCGCGACGCCCTGTCCACGCGCTGCATGGAGATCTTCCGGCTGTGCCGCAGCCGGACCGCCTTCGGCCTGCTCTACGAGCTGAACGGCTCCCACCTCCTCCAGCAGGTGGTCGGACGACTGCGCCGGTACCCGAGCAAGGCCGACCCGCAGGACGTGCTGCAGGAGGTGTTCGTCAACATCTACCGCTACCCGCAGCGCTTCAACGCCGAGCGCGAGGACGCGTTCCGCGTGTGGACGGCCACGATCGTGCGCAACACGGTGCTCAAGCATCTGCGCTCGCTGTCCCGCAGCGGGCGCGCCGAGGTCGCGATCGACGACGTCCCCGAACAGTCGGGCAACGACCGCGGGGAGCCCCTGCGCGACGTGCTCGAGTCCGAGAGCCGCTTCGAGTGCAGCCGCGTCTACCTGACGTACCTGCACTTCTACCTCCGCTTCTACCAGATGCTCTCCGAGCGCGAGCAGCGCGCGATCCACCTGGTGGAGGTCGAGGGATTGAGTTACCGGGCCGCGGCCGGGGACCTAGGGATCAAGCTCGAGAACCTGAAGATGGTCATCTTCCGCGCTCGTCGGAAGATCCATCGCTCCATGCGGCGCGTGTTCGAGGGGCTTCCGCCCGACATGCGTCCGGCACGCGATCCGCGTGGCGCCCGCGAGGCGTCCCCGGCGACCGTGGGGAGCGCGGCGACGCGAGCAAAGGATGGTGTGCAATGAATTCCAGCAGCTCTCCCTGGTGGCTCGAGGACCTCACCGAGGTGTGCGTCCAGTTCCAGCTCGACCTGTCCTGCCTGGCGGACGGTGAGCTCGACGAGGCGGCCAGCGGTCGCGCGATCGCGCACCTGGAGGAATGCTCCTCCTGCGCGGCGTTCTTCGACGACACGCGCAACCAGCTCGAGGCCCACCGCCAGCTCGCGGATCCCGCGTCGCTGGCCGATCGCTACTCCACCCTCCTCGGTGCGAACCCGGCGCAGGACGTCGAGACGATCGAGCTCGTCCACCGCCTGTCCACGATCTTCTACCAGCTCGGCAAGGCCTACGTGCTCAACGCGGTCGACCCGGGCTTCCGCGTCCGCGTGTTCGAGCGCGCGGTCCAGGTCGGCGGTACCCAGGCCGAGGGCCGCGGCTTCGTCGACGGCGTCCTGACGCGCGGTCGCGAGACCGCCGGCGGCGTCGACTGGCAGCAGGCTCGCCACATGCTCAACGGCAAGCTCGAGCGCATCGAGGATCCGCTCGAGAAGGGCCGCCGCCTGCTGCACGAAGCGCTCAAGGCGGACCCGACCCACGAAGAGGCCCGCTTCTTCCTGGCCTGGACGGACAAGCAGGAGGGCAAGACCCTCCGCGCCGCGCGCGAGTTCCGGAACCTGTTCCAGACCGCCGTCGACCCCGCGAACCGCGGTCACTGCGCGGTGCAGCTCGGCACCCTCCACAACGACCAGGGCGATCACCGCCTCGCGATCGCGTGCTACCGCTGGGTCGCCATCTCCGGCCTGGAGCGCGACGATGCGCGCTTCTGGTACGTGTACTTCAACATCGGCAACAACTACGCCCACCTCGGCGACCCGGAGCGCTCTCTCGCGGCCTACCGCACGCTTCTGGACCGCCACCCGGACCGACTCCCCGAGATCGTCGAGCTCTTCGAGAAATCGCCGATCGTCCGGTCCGTCATCAGTCATCAACCCGGGTTCGCGGAAGCGCTCTTCGAACGCTGCCCCGAGCTCTTTCCACCGATCCCTTCCGATACGGCAGAGGAGGGACACGCATGAACTCGAAGAGTACGAAGCTGTCTGGGTCGCTCCCGTTCTTGGTTGCTCTGTTGGTCCTCCTGTTCCCGGCGCCTTTCTTCGCCAACGGAGGACCCGGGTCGAAGGGGAGCACCTCCGTGACCCCGGGCATGGCTGGTGAGGACGTCGAGTCCGTTCCGCGTCAGCAGGCGGAGCGGGGATTCGTCCTCGAGGTCGACACCCCGCTGGTCGAGAAGGTCCTGCGGAACCTGCGCGGCTCCGGAGGCGTGGACGTGGTGCCCGGTACCCCGGGACACATGCGGATCGTCCTGCGCGGGCGCGTCGCGCTCGTCCTCGACCGGGACGCGGTTCTCCAGGGACGCGTCTCCTTCACCTACGCCGGCGACAACGAGGCGAACGCTCGCGTCCACTACGTGGGCCGCAAGATCTACCTCGTGCAGCGCTGATCCCGGCGCGCGAACCGGCTCCCGAGCGGGCCCTCGTCCAGCAGGACGGGGGCCCGCTCTGCGTTGGGGGAGGGGGCCGCGCTCCTCGACGCGCTTGCGCGGCCGGAACGGCTCCGCGATGCTCGCACCCATGAGCTCCCGAGTCCTCGCGATCGACGCCGGCACGACCGGCGTGACGGGCATCGTCTTCGACGCCGACCTGCGCGTGCTCTCGCGCGCCTACCGCGAGTTCCCCCAGGGCTTCCCTTCCCCTGGACGCGTCGAGCACCGTGCAGAGGACATCCTCGCCGCGCTCGACCAGGTCCTCCTGGAGCTGACGCCGGAGCTCGAGGAGGTCGCCGCGCTCGGCATCACGAACCAGCGCGAGACGGTGTTCGCGCTGGACCGGGCCACGGGTCGCGCCCTCGCGCCGGGCATCGTGTGGCAGGACCGGCGCACGACCGAGCGCTGCGCCGAGCTGCGCAGCGCGGGGTACGGAGCGCGCGTCCACGAGCGCACCGGCCTGGTCCTCGACCCCTACTTCAGCGCGACGAAGATCGAGTGGATGCTGCGCGAGGTCCCGGGTCTGCGGGAGCGCGCCGAGCGAGGGGAGGTGGTCTTCACCACGGTGGACGGTCTGGTCCTGCGCCACCTGACCGGCGCCGCGGAGGTCGTGACGGATCCGACGAACGCCTCGCGCACGATGCTGTTCGACCTCGACCGGCGCGCCTGGGACGAGGACCTGTGCAGCTTGTTCGGCGTGCGTCCCGGCTGGCTGCCGCGCGTGATCGAGTCGACCGGTTCGTTCGGGGTGACGCTGCCGGAGCGGACCGGTGGTCGCGCTCTCCCCGTGCGCGGCGTCGCCGGAGACCAGCAGGCCGCGCTGTTCGGGCAGGGCTGCTTCGAGGCGGGCGACCTGAAGACCACTTTCGGGACCGGCAGCTTCCTCCTGCTGCAGACGGGCTCCGAGCGCCGGGACTCCGACGCCGGGCTCTTGACGACGCTCGCCGTCGGGCGGGACGGTGCGAGCACCTACGCGCTCGAGGGCAGCGTGTTCATGAGCGGGGCCATCGTGCAGTGGCTGCGCGATCAGCTCGGCTTCTTCGAGAGCGCCGCGGAGGTCGAGGCGCTGGCGGCCTCCGTCGAGACGGCGGACGGCGTGACGCTGGTTCCCGCGTTCACCGGCCTCGGCGCTCCGTACTGGGATCCCGAGGCGCGCGCGGCGCTGCTCGGGATGACGCGCGGGACGAACCGAGCGCACATCGCGCGCGCCGCCCTGGAAGCGATCGCGTTCCAGAACGCCGAGCTCGTCGAGCGGCTGCGGGAGGACACCGGACTCGCGATCCCCGCGATGCTGGCGGACGGAGGGGCCACGGCGAACGACCTCCTGATGCGACTCCAGGCGGACTTCGCGGGGCTCGAGGTCGTGCGTCCCCCGTCCGTCGAGGCGACGGCGCGAGGAGCGGCCGCTCTCGCCGGCCTGGGCATCGGACTGTGGTCCGATCCGGGCGCGGCCGGCGTCTTCGGGGATCCTTCCGACCGCTTCGCGGCCGGCCTCGAGGAGGAGGCACGCGCCGCTCGACTCGCGTCCTGGCGCGCGAACGTCCAGCGCGTGCTGGTCTCCTAGCCGTTAGGCTCGGGGCATGCTGCTCCTCTCCAACATCGAGCGTCTCTACGACGGCACGTCGGCCGAGTCCTCCGCGCTCTCCACCCACGTCGACATCGCGATCGAGGGCGAACGGATCCTGTCCGTCGACCCCCACCGTCCCGAGCGCGAGCTCGGCCCGGCGGACCGGGTCGTCGACTGCGCGGGCCTCACCGTCACGCCGGGGCTGGTCGACTGCCACGGGCACGTCACCGTCCTCGGCCTGCGGGAGTCCGAGATGGCGGTGATGAACACCGCGGCGATGATGCTCTACGTCGAGAAGATCCTCTACACGACGCTCGTGGACGGGGGCGTCACCACGATGCGCGACGTGGGGGGGGCGACGGCCCTGAGGAAGCGCCTCGT
>CAZDYS010000110.1:0-10059 GCA_964509445.1 uncultured Planctomycetaceae bacterium | reverse complement strand
GCCTACCCCGTCGCGGCCGCCCCCGATGGCGAGCGGCGCGCCTCCGCCGGCTGGTGGTACGAGTAGCCCCGCGGGAGCGGCCCGAAGACCACGCCACCGCCGCGCCAGATCGGCGACTTGACGTCGCCGGCGCGCGCGCGGCCCGTGCCCTTCTGGCGGTAGGGCTTCTTGTTCGTGCCCTTGACCTTGCCGCGGGTCTTGGTCTTCACCGTGCCCTGGCGCTGGTTGGCCTGGTGCATGACGACCGCGTCCTTGAGGGTGCGGTACAGCACGCGGTCCTTGCCGCCCTTGTCGTGGAACGGGCGTTCGTCGAACTGGACCTCGCCCACGCTGCCGGCCTGGTAGCTCTTGACTTGCATGGCTACTTCTTCACCCCCGTCTTGGCGGTCTGGATCTGGACGTAGCCACCCTTCGGCCCGGGCACCGCTCCCTTGATGAAGAGCAGCCCGCGCTCGGCGTCGACGCGCACGACCTGGAGGTTCTTGGTCGTCTGGCGCGCGTTGCCGTAGTGGCCGGCCATGCGCTTGCCCTTGAAGACCCGGGCCGGGTAGGCCGCCGCGCCGATGGAGCCGGGACGCCGGTAGTTCATGCAGCCGTGCGTCTTGGCGCCACGAGCGAAGCCGTGCCGCTTGATCGTGCCGGCGAAGCCGCGCCCCTTCGTGGTGCCGATCACGTCGACCAGGTCGCCTTCGTTGAAGACGGTGCAGTCGATCGTGTCCCCCACGCCGACGCTCGCCGGCTGCGCGAGACGCTCCTCGCGCAGGAAGCGCTTGGGAGCGGTGTTCGCCTTCTTGGTGTGCCCCTGGAGGGGTTTGGTGGCGCGCTTCTCGGTCGTGTCGTCGAAGCCGAGCTGCACGGCGTCGTAGCCGTCGTTCTCTTGCGTGCGCACCTGGGTGACGACACACGGACCCGCCTCGACGATGGTGACCCCGATGTGGGCACCCTCGTCGTCGAAGACCTGTGTCATCCCTTTTTTGCGTCCTAGGATCAGCGTCATGATTCCTCGAACCATCCTCGCCGTGCCGGTTCGACCAGCGGATCGAGCTGCGAGGAGCAGCGGGATCCGACGCCTGGCCACGCGACGTGGCGAAACTTGGTTGTGAAGGGGCCGCAGTCGAGCGAGTCGCTCTTCCACGGCGCGAAAGGTTGTGCCCCTCCTGCCCCGGTGGGCGGGAGGAGTGCGGGTCCATCCCACGCGTCCCTCGGCGAGGGCCGCGCTCGAAGGCTCAGGCCTTGATGCGGATGTCCACCCCCGCGGGCATGTTGAGGGAGCTGAGCGCGTCCACCGTCTGGGTGGTCGGCTCCGAGATGTAGATGATTCGCTTGTGCGTGCGGATCTCGAACTGCTCGCGCGACTTCTTGTCGATGAACGGCGACCGCAGCACGGTGTAGCGTTCGATCCGCGTCGGGAGCGGGATCGGCCCGTTCACACGCGCCCCCGTCCTCTTCGCCGTCTCGACGATCTCGACGGCGGACTGATCGAGGGCCTCGTGGTCGTAGGCCTCCATGCGGATTTGAATGCGATCGCTCATGTTCGATGGGGGTCGGAGGGGGCCGTTTCCGCCGCCTATTGCGGTCGTCGATGGCTCCACCCGGACGGGTCCTCCCGGCTCCGACGGCCTCGGGAAAAAGAGGCGCCTTGGCGGAAAGGGGCGGAGAAGATAGCAGTGGCCCCAGAGGCGGTCAATGAACCTCCGGGACCTTCCGCGGGGTTTTCTCGCGGCTCGGAACGTCCCTGCCGGGGCGGTCCGGTGGCGGATCCCCCGCGGCGGCCGCAACCCCCCCACCGAGGACGGTCGCTCCCTCCCCGGTCGGCTCCTGCCTCCGCAGCGGGGGGAACGAGCCCCCGGCGCCTCGCCCCGGAGCAGCCCCGCCCCCCGAACGGGCGGCCCGAGAACGGGTGCGGGGACCCCGCCCGCGTGGAGCGTCCTCCACGACGACGGGGTCCCCCGGGAGCGAGGCTCCCGTTGGATGGGCCGGCCGGGGATGGGCCGGCCGGGGGGATCCCGAGGCCTGGAGCGACGCCCGTCCCCCACGGACGCGCTCCGTCGGCCCCCCGGCCAACCGGCGCTCAGGCGCGGCTCGCCTGGCGCTTCTCCCAGATCTTCTTCTTCGGGGTCGAGGGGCGGTTCTTCACCACGAAGCGCCGATCCTCGACGAGGCGCAGGAGATCGAAGGACGAGAGCACGCCCACGATCTTGTGCTCGTGCGTCACCACCAGGTGGTGGATGCGGTTGCGCAGCATCAGGCGGGCGGCGACGTGCGGGGAGCCGTAGCGCGGGACGGTCTGCACGTCCCGGACCATCACCTTCCCGACCAGCGTGTCGCCCTGGACGGACTCCAGGAGGTCCGTGGAGGTGAGGATCCCGATCAGCTCCCCGTCCGTGGCGGCGACCGGCAGGCAGTGGATCCCGTGCTCGGTCATCAGCCGCCGCGCGTAGTCCACGGTGTGGTGCCGGGACAGCACGGTGACGTGCTCGGCCATCAGGTCCTCGATGTGGACCTGGCCCGACTTGGCCTCGGGCCCGGCCGCGTTCTTGTCTCCCCAGTGCGATCGCTTCATGCGGATTCCGCCGTTCTGTGGGGAGTCCTTCCCCGGGTCTCGCGGAAGCGCAGGCAAACCTGCTCGATCCGCTGGTGGAGTCGCTCGCGTCCGCCGAAGGCCGCGGAGTCGACGTGTTCGAAGCGGGCGCACAGCTCGCGGTCGTCCTGGTCGGTCAGGATCTCGTCCGCGAGCACGAACACCTTGTCGCCCTCGAGGCGCATGTGGTTCTGGTGCAGGCGCACGTAGGACGAGGCCTGCTCGACGAACTGCCGCAGACACAGGGGCTCGCCGTAGACGGCTCCCAGGAGGTTCGACTGCATCGACCCCATCATGTGTCGGTCGCGGTCGTGGTCGTTCTCGAGACGACGCAGCACGCGGCTGTCCCGGGAGCGAGCGCGCTGGTGCAGCCGCGGGAACAGGAGCCGCTCCTCCTTCTGCTGGTGGGAGTGGTCCGCGAAGGTCTCGAACAGGTCGAGCAGCTCGGGGGTCGCGGGGTCCAGGGTCGCGGTCTCGACGGCTCCCTCGACCACCTGGGCCAGGGCGTCGAGGAGGTCGCGGATCCAGCGGTGCTCCTCTCTCAAGATGTCCGTTGCTCGCATGCCGACCTCCTTGGTTCGGGCTCCTGTCCGATGCCTCCGTTCTACCCAGAGCTGCGCGATCCCCGCGATACGCCGAGGGGCGTAGGCCTCGCGGGGATGCGCCGTAGGACGATTCACGAGACCACGCGCAGGCGAGACGGGGCTCCGGCGTCCACCTGGGCGAGCGTCAGCTCGGCCAGGAGCTCGTGGGCGCCCGGCAGGAAGGAGATCCCGCGCTCGCGCTCGATGCGGCGGAACCCCGCGCGCACGATCCGGTCGTCCGCCGGGGACAGCACGCGCGCGGCCAGCGGGAAGAGCTGCCGCTCCTCCTCCGCCAGGTGGCGGCGCTGGAACGCGACGTAGGTCCGAGCCGTCGTCCAGGGGTCCTCCTCCAGGCTCTCGTCGAAGGACGCGAGGCGCAGGCGCGCGAGCAGGCGCCGGTCGCGCCGGTGCTGCGCCTCGAGACGCAGCAGCTCCGGGAACTCGAGTCGACCCAGGCGTCCGACGAGCTGCGGGAAGAGCGCCCGCTCCTCCTTCTCCTGGTGCAGCCCGTCGACGGCGGTCTCCAGGAACCGGCACAGGCGGCGCAGCAGCGTCGACGGAACCGGGGCCGCGCGATCCCTCCGTCGAAGGAGCTGCTCCAGGCCGTCCAGGAGCCGGCGGTGGATCCGGTGTTCTTCCGCGAGGAGTTCGAGGGTGTGCATGGTCGCGTGTCTCCTTGGGGTGCGTCCTCCTCCCGAAACCTACCGGGGCCGACCGGCGCGCGACCGGGGCCCTCCGGAAGTCGCGGGACCCCGGAAAGCAGGGCCTACGCAGCCGGGACGCGCGCTCCTGCGCACTTGTCCGCATACTGGAGGCAGGCCTCGCGAGCGAGGCCCCCGCCACGTCCGAGTCCCCTTCCCGATGACGTCGCCCCCGCACCGCGCGCCCGAGGATCCTTCCCCGCACGCCCTGCCGCCGTCGACCAAGGAAGCGCAGCTGCGCGCCTTGCTCGAGGGGATGCTCGACCCGGTGCTCACGATCGACGCGTTCGGGATCGTGCGCGAGGCCAGCCACTCCGTGGAGGCCGTCTTCGGGTACGCGCGCGACGAGCTCCTGGGGCGCAACATCTCGATCCTCATGCCGGAGCCCCACCGCTCCGCGCACGACGGCTATCTCGCGCGCTACCGCGAGACGGGGAACACCTGGATCCTCGGGACGACGCGCGAGTTCGAGGTGCTGCGCAAGGACGGCGAGGAGATCACCTGCGAGCTGTCCGTCTCGCGGGTCGACGTACCGGACGGCGATCCGCTGTTCATCGGGAGCTTCCGCGACGTCACGGCCCGCCGTCGGGCGCACGAGGCGCAGGAGCGTGAGCGCGCGATGCTGCGCTCGCTCGCGACGCTCGGCGAGTCCGCGTCCGTGCTCGCGCACGAGATCAAGAACCCGGTGACGGCCATCCACCTCGCGCTGCGAGCGGTCGCGGACCAGCTCGGGGAGGACCAGCGCGCCGTGCTGGAGGACCTGACGCAGCGCCTGCAGAAGCTGGAGCGCACGCTGCGGAGCGTCCTGGAGTTCGCCCGCCCGCTGAACAACCCGCGCGAGCCGGTCGTCGCCAGCGCTCTCCTGGAGGAGGTCGCGCAGACCGTCCGCCCGCGCCTGGAGGCCGCCGGCGTCGAGCTCGTCCTGGACGCCCGCTCCGGGGCGGCGGCGCTTCCGGGCGACGGCACCCTGCTCGAGCGCGCGCTCGCCAACCTCGTGCTCAACGCGGTGCAGGCGATCGCGACCTCGGGCCACGGGGGGCGCGTCGTGCTCCGGTCCGCGGTGGATCGCGAGAGCCTGGTGTTCACCGTCGAGGACGACGGCCCCGGCATCCCGGAGGCGCTGGAGGAGGAGCTCTTTCGCCCGTTCGTCAGCGGACGGGAGGGTGGGACCGGACTGGGACTCGCGATCGCGCGCAAGATCGTCGAAGCTCACGGAGGTCGCCTGGTCCGGGCCGAGAGCGCGCTCGGGGGAGCCGGGTTCCGCGCCACCTTCCGACGCGAAGAGGAGTCCTCATGACGAACATCCGAGTCTATCTGGTCGACGACCAGGCGATGATCCGGGCCGCGGTGCGGAGCCTCCTGACGCAGCGCGAGCGGATCGAGGTGGTCGGGGAGAGCGGAGACGCGCGTCGCGCGATCGAGGAGGAGCTCTTTCGCCCGTTCGTCAGCGGACAGGAGGGCGGGACCGGACTGGGACTCGCGATCGCGCGCAAGATCGTCGAAGCTCACGGAGGTCGCCTGGTCCGGGCCGAGAGCGCGCTCGGGGGAGCCGGGTTCCGCGCCACCTTCCGACGCGAAGAGGAGTCCTCATGACGAACATCCGAGTCTATCTGGTCGACGACCAGGCGATGATCCGGGCCGCGGTGCGGAGCCTCCTGACGCAGCGCGAGCGGATCGAGGTGGTCGGGGAGAGCGGAGACGCGCGTCGCGCGATCGAGGAGGTCGCCACGCTCCGTCCGGACGTGGTCGTGCTCGACATCACGATGCCCGGACTCTCGGGGCTCGACGCGATCGCGTCCCTGCGCAAGAGCGCCCCGCGAGCCAAGGTGGTCATGCTGACGCACCACGAGGGCGAGAGCTTCGTGCAGCGCGCGGTCCAGGAGGGCGCCGAGGGCTACCTCTCCAAGGACAGCGACCCCGCCGAGCTCGCCCTCGCGATCGAGGCCGTCCACCGCGGAGACCCCTACGTCTCGCCCAAGGTGGCGAGCGGCCTCCTGGCCAGCCTGCGCGGCGCCGAGGACGGAGGGCCGGCGCCGCGGAGTCGCCTGGAGACCCTCACCCCGCGCGAGCGCGAGGTCTTCCAGCTCCTGGCGGTCGGCAAGAGCAACAAGGAGGTCGCCCGCGACCTCGACATCAGCGTCGGGACCGCGAAGAAGCACCGCGAGAACCTGCAGCGCAAGCTCCAGACCAGCTCGGCCGCCGATCTCACCCGGCTCGCCATCCGCGAGGGCCTGCTCGAGTAGGACGGGCTGCGCCCCATCCCCGCTGGGACTACTCCCCTGTCCGTATGTCGTGGCTCGAGCCTCGCGACGAGAATCGGAACACCTCAGCAAGGAAGGCCCAGCATGGACAGGCACGCGAACAGCTACGGATTCTCGGCGGAACGCGAGGTGGCGGAAGAGCACTCGGCGATCCGCGCCATCGCCCACTGGATCGACGTCGAGCTCACCCGGCAGGTCGAGAGCTGCGAAGGCGTCCGCTCGGACGGACCGCTGCTCGGCCCACTGCGCTCGTTCCGGGATCACCTGGAGGAGCACTTCCGCTTCGAGGAGGACTGCGGGGTCCTGGCCGCCGCGATCCTCCAGGGTCCGCATCCGCTGCTGAACCTGCAGAAGTGGCGCGGCCAGCACCGTCGCCTGCTCGCGCGGATCGACGAGGTGGTGCGGGTCCTCGAGAGCGCTCCGGCCGGCGTCCGCCTCGAGGGCGGTTTCGCCGAGGAGCTGCGCGGCTTCTTCCTCGACCTCGGCGTCCACGACCAGTTCGAGAACGAGCTCCTGGGGCAGCAGCCGGCGCAGGCCTTCCGCGAGCGTCAGCTGGCCCACGAGGGCTGAGCGCCGAGCCGTCGGAGCGTCTGCGGGAGCGGCGTGCGCCCGCCCGGGACGCGCCGGGGCCCACCGCCCCCTACCTCCACCCGAAGACCGGAGCGCGCGCGGGTGGGTTGCGCAGCGGCTCCCGTTTCTCGCGACCTACTGCCAGACCAGGCCGCGCTCCGCGAGCTCCTCCTCGGGGACCGGGCGAAAGCCCGCCGGCGAGAGCGCGAAGCTCGCGCGTCCCTGCGACAGGGACCGCAGCGTGGTCGCGTACCCGAACATCCGCACGAGCGGAACGGTTCCGGTCACGCGCCGCAGGTCGCCGTCGACGGAGAGGTCCTGGATGTCCGCGCGCTGCGCGTTCAGCTCGCCGAGGATCCCGCTCATGAACTCCGCCGGCGCCTCGATGTCGAACCGCATCACCGGCTCCAGCAGCGTCACCTCCGCCTCCGCGAGAGCGGCGCGCAGGGCCTGGCTCGCGGCCTGGTGGAGCCCGAGCTCGGAGTCACGCTCCCCGCCGCCGCCTCCATCGGTCACCAGCACCTCGACGTCCGTCAGCGGAAAGCCGAACCGCGGGCCCACGGTCGCCTCCAGCGCGAGCGAGCTCGCGAGGTCGTCGCGCAGCTTCTCCGGCACGCCGCACGACGGCCCGAAGCGAACGCGGACGCCGCTCGACCCTCCGTCCGCCGTCGGTGCCTGCTCGAGAGGTCGCAGCTCGAGCGTCGCGGCGCCGAGCACGCGCTCGCCGCCGAGCAGGCGGTCGACGGTCGCCTCGCCGGAGGCCACGGCCGTGGGGGCTTCCCGGTAGGCCACGCGCGGCTGGCCGACGCGCACCGGCAGGGCGAACTCGTCCGCGAGGCGATGCTCCTTGATCTCGAGGTGCAGCTCCCCCATCCCCGCGATCAACCACTGCCCGGTCTCGTCGTCCTCCCGCACGTGGAAGGACGGATCCTCGAACGCGAGTCGATCGAGCGCGACGCGCAGCTTGTCCCGGTCGGAGGTACTGCTCGGCTCGACGACGCGCGTGATCACCGGGTCCGGGAACACGAGCCCCTCGAGCGTCACCGGGCGGTCGTGGTCACAGAGGGTGTCGCCCGTCACGCTGAGCTTGCAGCCGGAGAGCGCGACGATCTCGCCGGGCCCGGCCTCCTCGAGCGCCGTGCGCGCGTCCGCGTGCATGCGCAGGACACGTGCGACGCGCTCCATGCGACCGACGCGCGGGTTGAAGAGCTTCATCCCCGGCCGAACCGTGCCCGCGTAGACGCGCACGAACAACAGATCCTCGTTCGCGTCGGCCAGCAGCTTGAAGACGAACACGACGGGCGAGGCGTCGGCGTCCCCCGTGACCTCGAGCGGCTCCTGCGTCTTCGCGTGTAGCGCCCGCGCGGGCGCCGCCTCGTCCGGTGCCGGCAGGTAGTCGACGACCGCGTCCAGGAGCGGCTGGATGCCGACGTTCCGGAGCGCGGCCCCGCAGAGCACCGGCATCAGCTTGCGCTCCGCCACGAGCCGGCGCAGCGCGCGGCGCGCGAGCGCGGGATCCGGCTCCTGGTCCTCGAGCACCAGCGCGAGGACCTCCTCGTCGTGCTCCGCCATCGCCTCGAAGAGCTCCGAACGGAGGACGCCCACCTCGTCGCGCACCTCCTCGGGGACCGGCCCTCGTTCCGGCTCGCGGCCGAGCTTGGACTCCTCGAAGGTCAGCGTCTCCAGGGTCAACAGGTCGACGACCGCGCGAAACTCCCGCTCCGTCCCGAGCGGGTACTGCACGGGGATCGCCGGAATCCCGAGGCGCTCGCGCAGGTCGGTCACGGCCGCGAAGTAGTCCGCGCCGGGTCGGTCCAGCTGGTTCACGAACCCGATGCTGGCCACGTCGTTGCGCACCATCTGACGCCAGACGGTCTCGGACTGCGCCTGCACGCCGGCGACGCCGTTGAGGACCAGGACGGCGCCGTCGAGCACGCGCATGCAGCGTTCGACCTCCACCGTGAAGTCGACGTGACCGGGGGTGTCGATCAGGTGAATCGTGACGTCACGCCACGGAACGCTGGTGGCGGCCGCCGTGATGGTGATGCCGCGCTTGCGCTCCTCCTCCATCCAGTCCATGACCGCGCTCCCCTCGTGCACCTCGCCCATGCGGCGCTCGATGCCGGTGTAGAAGAGGATGCGCTCGGAGACCGTCGTCTTGCCCGCGTCGATGTGGGCGACGATTCCGAGGTTGCGCAGGTTCGGGCCTGGCATGTGCTCAGTCTAGCTCGCGGCCTGTTCGAGCAGCGCGCGGTTCCGCTCCAGGAAGGCATCCCGCCAGCGGTAGGCCTCCAGCAGCTCGGGCCGCGGCGCCCCGAGGAGCACGCTGGCTGCGTAGAGCGCCTCGACGGAGGCGAGCCCGCGCTCGGGATCCTCGAAGGTCTTGCTCTTGCGCGGATAGGCGGTGACGAGGGCCGGCAACCGGCGGCGCAGGAGCACGCCGTCGACGGTGCGCGCGAGCTTGGGCACGCGCCGCCAGGCGCAGTCGATGAGGAACAGGTCACGGCCCCGGTCCTCCTCCGTCAGCGGCTCCCCGTCCGGATCCAGCAGCACGCGACCGTCCGCGTCGAGCCTGCGGTCCGGGTGGTAGTCCACGAACCGCACTCCGTCGAGGCCGCGCAGCGGCGTGAGCGAGCACTTCGCGAGCGACTCCTTCGGGTCGCGCAGGATCAAGAGGTCCATCGCCGCATCCTAGCGAGCGCAAACGAAGAGCGGGCCGACCAGGTGCTCCCGGTCGGCCCGCTTCGCGGATCCAGGGATCGAACGACCTACAGGGGGCAGCCGAGCTCGTTGTCGTGCTCGAAGGCGTCCTTCTGAGCTTCCCACTCTCCCGGAGTTCCGTAGACGTTCTGGAACGCCAGCACGACGTCCAGGGCGTCGTCGATCGGGTAGCCGACGTCGGCGCTCGCGGCGTTCAGCAGCGCGGCGACCGTGTGGCGGCCCAGAGCGTTGAGGCCACCGCCCTCGATCTGGACCACATCTCCGAGCGTCAGGCCGGGGAACGCGTCGATGCCGAAGACGTCGACGAACAGGTCCGAGGGCTGGTAGGGCATCGCCCAGTCGTCGTAGTGGTGCCCTTGGCGCCAGTAGCCGGGGGTGCAGCCCTGGCCGCAAGCCGTGCCGGCCTCGTCGTCCCAGGTCACGCAGTCGACGTTCGAGACGCAGACCTCCCGCGTCATGCGGTTGAAGCTGGCGGCCTGCACGTAGAGCTTGACGCCGAAGAACGCGACGTCGTCGCAGTTGACGGAGCAGGCGATCGCCGCCGTGCCGTCCCCGTCCATCACGCGGAAGAGCGTGTTGAACATCTCCGTCTGGGCGAGGCCGATGTCGATGCCCCCCAGGAACGGAAGCTGCGAGTCCGC
>CAZDYS010000109.1:0-10113 GCA_964509445.1 uncultured Planctomycetaceae bacterium | reverse complement strand
CCTCGGCGCGCGCGAGCTGCCGGAGCGCCATGGTGCTCGTCACGCGCTCGACCGCCCCGGGGACCTCGAGCGCCGGCTTCGCCATGTGCGTCACCGTCCATCCGGGCTCGACGACGTTCACGCGCGCGTGCGGATCCACGAGGGGCAGCTCGTTCTTGAGCGACTGCATCGCTCCGATCAGGCCGGCCTTCGACACCGCGTAGTCCGCGTGGAAGCGCTCGCCGAAGCGTCCGGCGGTCGAGCCGACGAAGGTCAGCGAGGCACCGTGCCCGTCCTCCCGCGGCCCGCTCTCGCGCAGACGGCGCTGGAAGGCACGCGCGGTCAAGAGCGCCCCGAACAGGTTCACGTCGAGGGTCTCGCGCAGGCGTTCGAGGGGCATCTGGTCGAGGCACTCGTCCGCCGCGGGCCAGCGGCCTGCGTTCGCGACGCACACGTCGATGCGACCGAAGCGCTCCGCGATCGCGTCGGCGGCGCGGTCCATGGCCTCCGCGTCCCGCACGTCGGCGCTGACGCACAGCGCGCGGTCCCGCCAGGGCTGGTCCTCGGTCCAGGCGCGCATCGTGTCCGCGGCCGCGTTGCCGTGCAGGGCGACGAACATGCCCTCGTCCGCGAGCACTTCGGCGACCGCGCGTCCGATGCCGCCGGAGGCTCCGGTGATCCAGGCGACCTTGTCCTTCAGGAGGAGATCCATGGCCAACGCTCTAGGAGTAGGTGTCGAAGCGGGAGCCCGGCGCGGGCCTGCGCGGAGGATTCTTGGGGTCGAACGCGTGGCACTCGTTCCCGGACGCGTTGCGTACCGCGAACGAGGGCAGCAGCCGGGACTTCATGTGGAACGTGCGGCAGCCGTAGGGGTGTTCGGGCTGGTAGGTGACGTAGAACGCGCGGCAGCGATAGCAGTCCGGACGCTCTGCGAGCGGCTCGCTCAAGCCGGCTCGCTCCAGAACGCGTTCATCGCCCGGACCAGGTAGCCGGGGTCGAGCGAACCGCACAGCTCGCGCGCCGAGTGCATCGACAGCTGCGGGTTGCCGACGTCCACCGTGCGCAGGCCGAGCGCCGCGGCCGTGGCCGGCCCGATCGTGGAGCCGCAGGCGAGGTCGGTCCGGTTGACCCACTTCTGGTAGGGGACCTCGGCACGCTCGCAGGCGCTCTGGAACAGCGCCTCGGTCTCGGCGTGGGTCGCGTAGCTCTGGTTCGCGTTGATCTTGATCACGGGCCCGCCGTTGATCGCGAGGTGGTGGTCGGGCTCGTGCTTGGCGACGTAGTTCGGGTGCGTGGCGTGGGCCATGTCGGCGGACACGCAGACCGAGGAGGCGATCGCGCGCAGCACCTCCTCTCGCCCGCCACCGCGCGTGAGCACCACGCGCTCGAGCACGTCGCCGAGCAGCGGACTGCGCGCTCCCGTCGCACTGGTGCTGCCGACCTCCTCGTGATCGAACAGGGCGACCAGCGGGAGCCAGCGCGGCTCCTCCCCGGACGCGAGCAGCTCCTCGAGCGCCTGCAGCGCGCAGGAGCAGGAGCACAGGTTGTCGAGCCGCGGCGCGGCGAGGAACTCGTCCCGGTCGCCCAGCAGCTGGCTGGGCGTGAGGTCGTGCGCCATCGCGTCCCAGGCGAGGACGTCTCGCTCGTCGACCTCCAGCTCCTCCGCCAGGAGCGCGGTGAAGCCGCGCGCGTCGGGGCGATCGAGCGCCCAGACGGGAGCGAGGTGCTCCTGGGGATTGAGGTGCAGACCCTCGGTGCGGATCGCGCGGTGGAGGTGGATCGCGAGCTGCGGGACGCACAGGAGCGGGCGATCGATGCGGAACAGGCGCGCTTCACGACCGGCGGAGGAGCGGACCCAGACGCGACCGGAGAGGCCGAGGTCGCGGTTCAGCCAGGAGTTGAGCAGCACGCCGCCGTACACCTCGACGCCGAGCTGACGGACGCCCGCGGCCGTGTGGTCGGGCTTGGGCTTGACGCGCAGGTTGGGGCTGTCGGTGTGTGCCCCGGCGATCCGGAAGCCGGCGTGGGCGGGCAAGCCCTCGGGGACGACCCAGGCGACCAGCGAGCCGCCGCGCAGGACGTAGTAGCGGCCGGGGCCGAGCTGCCAGGCGTCGGTCTCCTCGAGCCGCTGGAACTCCAGCTCCTCGAGCCGCGCGGCGGCCGTGGCGCAGGCGTGGTAGGGAGAAGGCGAAGCGTCGATGAACGCAGCGAGCTTGGTCGCTGCGGCAGAGGCGTCATTCGTCATGGACCGGATTGTGGTCGGACGACGCGGCGGCGTCCACGGCGGCCTCCGGCTGCTTCGATCCCTTCTGCTCCGGCAGGTGGACCGGCAGCAGGAACAGCGGCGGATGCCGACGGATGAGGACGATGCGGCTCGGGTTCAGGGGCAGCTCGCGCTTGTCGATCTGCCAGAGCCACTCGAGCAGTCCGAGCACGTCGCTCGCGTAGTAGACGTCCTCGTAGGTGGCCGCCTCCCGCAGGGTCATCTCGCCCAGCCGCTCCAGGACCGCTTCCTGCAGCTGTTGCCCGGGCGCCGGCCGGACCGTGTGCAGCTCGTTGCCGACCGCGACCACGGGGACGTCCGTGAACCAGCGCACGTGGTAGGCGCAGGTGCCCGCGAACAGGACGGAGCCCGGAGGCAGGGCGGCGGCGTACCTCTCCGCGCGCTCCTGCAGCTCGTCGGGCGCGCTCGCGCGCTGGCTGGCCGCCCAGCCACCGTGCAGGAGCTGGAGCACCAGAACCGCGAACACGATCCTGCGACCCAGCTCGCGCTTCTGGGCGAGGCGCTCGAGACCGGTGGCGGCCGCGAGCACGAGAGCGACGGTGAGCGGAGTCGAGAAGCCCACGACGGGCTTGCCGAGCAGGAGGAACGCGGCGAGGTAGGGCACAGCCAGCCAGAGGGCACCGCCGGTGTCGTCCCCCGGACCTGCTTCGCTGCGCTTCCTCCGAGCGACCGCGGTCCCGAGCAGGCCCAGCACGAGCACGCCGGGCATCCCGAGGGTGAGCACGAGCCCGAGCTTCGTGGCGTGCTCTGCGATCACGTCCGGGCGCAGCTGCGGGAGGAAGCCACGCCAGTAGTTCTGCACCGACGGCAGCGTCGCGAAGGTGCCGGTGAGCCACAGGCCGAGCAGCACGAGCGCGAGCGCGATCAGCGGAACCAAGAGGTGCGCGCGCGGCGCTCGACGACGCGTCAGCCCCGCACGCTCGAGCAGCCAGGGGAGCGCGCACCCTGCGACCAGGTGGAAGCCCAGGAGGAGCAGCACGGCACCGACGAACGCCAGTCCCCGCGCGACGGTCCGCTTCTCCGCGTACCGCTCGGCCGCCGAGGCCGCGAGGAGCAGCGCCGCGAGCATCCAGGTCGTCGGCTCCACGATCCCCGCCTGGCGCCAGAGGAGCGGCGTGGTCGCACCGATCCCGGCCAGGGCCAGGGCCACCGCGGAACCGAGTCGTCGTCGCTCCAGACGCCTCCACAGGAGTGCGAAGAACAGCGTCGCGCCGAGCGCCGAGAACAGCTTGGCCGTGCGCTCCCAGGAGTCGATGCCCAGGGCGGCGCCGAGGCCGTGGGAGAGACGGAGCGAGGGGACGTACAGCGCGTGTCCCGGATCGAGGTGGAGCTCGCCCCGTCCGGCCCGCAGCAGGAATCCGATCCCGTCCCAGAAGAGCGCGTCCGGCGGGAACGCGCCGATCCCCACGAAGTAGAACGCGGTCACGAGCAGGAACCGTCGGCCCGACGACATCCGAGACTCGCTGCCCCCGTGGACCGGTGCCTCCTGCGCGGACGCCGCGGCCGGAGAGGACGGCTCGGCTCGGGCCGAGGTCGGGCGGGAAGACGGTTCGGAGGGGATCAAGACCTGCTCGCAGCGTGAGGATCGTACCCGCCGGAGCGGGCCCGCGCTTGAGCCTCCCGCACGGACGGTCGATGGAAGCGGACCCGCGCGCCGGGTCGTGAGGCACCGGAAAGTCACGGCTCGAGGCGCTACCGTGTGCTGCCGTGTCGACCTCCTCCCGAACCTCCCCGGACTCCGCACGCTCCACCGCGGGAGCCGCGGCCCTGTGCGTCGAACGCGCGACGGGAGACGGTCTGGTCGCGGTCGCGCTCGAGGAAGGCGTCGCGGAGCTTTCGCGCGCGGTGCTCTTGCGCGGCACGGCCCGGCGGATGCTCGAGACGCACGGTGCGGCGCTCAGCCAGGAGGACTGCGTCGCGGAGCTCCTGGATGCCGGTGCGGCCACGCGCGAGGACGCGGAGTCGGACGCGCGCTCGTTCCTCGGCGAGCTCGAGGCCTCCGGCCTGCGCGGGGCGCGGCTCCTGTTCGCCCGTCGCGACGAGGCCTCGCACGCACACGTCGGAGGAGGAGCGGGGGGGTCCGCCGTGGTCGAGGCGGAGGACCTCGAGGAGGTCGCGCGCGAGGTGCTCGCGAGCGGCTACCGCCTGCGCTACCGAGCGTTCGGAAGGAGCATGCGCACGAGCATCCCGAGCGGCTCCCTTCTCGAAGCGGAGGCGCGGACGCTGGAGGACGTGCGCCTCGGGGAGATCGCGCTCTACACCGCTGGCGAAGCGCGGCTGGTCGCGCACCGCGTCGTCGGTCGCCGCGGCGGGCGACTGCTCCTGCGTGGCGACACCTGCGCGCGCGTCGACACGGCGGGGCCCGAGGAGCTCCTCGGCGTCGTCGTCCGCTGCGAACGCCCGGACGGGACCGTGTTCGCTCCCTCCGCGGGCTCGCGCCGCGTCGGAGGTCTCCTCCTCGGCCAGCTGTGGCGCGTCGCCGCGTTCGCGGCACGCCTCTTGGTCGTTCGACCGCTGCGCGCGAGCGCGATGCTGCGCTCGGGGCTGTGGAGCGTCCTGCGGCTCGCGAGCGGCGTGCTCCTGCGGATGGAGCGCTTCGGCCGGGACGCGCGCAAGCCGCTGGACGTGGCACGGGCCGCGCTCCTGAACGAGGCGGAGAAGGACGAGCGTCGCCGTGAGCTCTACGAGCGTCGGTCGGTCCAGAGCTTCACCTCGCTCGACGAGAACGTCCGCACCGGCCTGACCCTGATCGAGGAGGTCCTCCTGGCGCGGCATCCGCTGCCGACCGGGGATCTCCTGGTGCTCGGCTGCGGCCCCGGACGCGAGTGCATGGCGCTCGCGCGACGCGGGTTCCGCGTGACCGGAGTGGACCGGGAGGAGGGCATGCTCGAGCGCGCCCGCGCCTTCGCGCAGGAGGCGGGGCTCGACGTGAGGTACCGCGTCGGAGCCGCCGAGGACGCCGGGGCCGAGGCGCTGGGCGACGAGCGCTTCGACGTCGTCGTCGTCTTCTCGGGCCTCTACAACATGGTGCTGCCTTGCTCGCGCCGCGTGACCCTGTTGCGGTCCGCGTTCGAGCGACTGCGGCCCGGGGGGCGCGTCCTCCTGACCTTCCTCTCCGCCTACCTGCCGCCCGGGGAGAGCGAGGGACCGCCCCCGCGTGGGTTCTGGTCGGCGGTCAACCCCGAGCACGAGCCCGGCGACCTCTTCCTGCTCAACGAGGCGGTGCACGTCTTCCCGCGCGCGAGCGGACTGGCCGCGGAGGCGCGCCGGGCCGGCTTCGAGGTCGAGGACCTGGTCCGGGATCAGCGCGCCTACGACCGCGCCGACGGCAAGGTGCGCGGCTACGTGGTGCTGCGTCGTCCCGTCGAGGACGCGGCGGGCGACTCCGCGTGAGCGCGCTCCTCCGCGCCGTGCGCCTCCTCGCGCACCTGTTCGTGAGCGGTGGGGCGGTCCTCTGGTTCACGCTGGCGCGCCGCCGTGCCCCGCTGGTCTTCCGCCACGAGCCGGACGTCGACGACACCGGCCGCGACGTGCAGATGGGACCTCTGCTCGAGGAGCTCGAGCGTCGCGGAACCCCCTGGGTCGAGGTGGTCTTCGTCCCCTTGACCGCGCCCGGGGAGCGCGGCCTGCTGCGCACGCTGGCGCGCTGGCGCCGGCCCTTCGTCTCTCACGCCGCGCTGCTCGTGCTGCGACGTCTGACGGGCTCGCCGCGAGCGATCGGTGCGCTGCTGGCGCTCTGGGGCGTGCGCGTGCTCTACCTGATCGACGAGTCCGGCTCCGGTCAGCTCCTCTTGCGCGCGGCGCGGGCGCGAGGTCTGCCGGTGGTCGGCGTGCAGCACGGTGACTTCCAGCCGTCGAACCCGCAGTACGCCGGCCCCCGCGGGGAGCGTCTCGCGGTCGATCTCCTGGCCGTCTGGAGCCCCTGGTTCCGCGAGCGGCTCCTCGCCGTGTCGGAGCTGTACCGCGAGGCTGCGTCGGCACCGCGCGTCGAGGTCGTGGGGCGGCTCGCGCACGGAGCCGCGCCTTCCCTGACGGAGCGCACGGACACGTTGCGCGCGGAGCCCGTGCGCGTGCTGGTGATCGCGGAGCGCGAGGCCGCCTTCCGCGGCGCGGTCCTGCCGTATCTGCAGGCACTCGACGCGGGCGCCGGACCGCGCTTCACGCTGCGCCTGCGTCTGCATCCGGGCGCCGGGGCCGAGGCCTGGCCGGCGAGCCTGGCCCGCAGCAGCGGGACGCTGGAGGACGACATGCACTGGGCGGACGTCGTCGTCGGACGTACCTCCTCGGCGCTGCTCGAGGCCCTGTGGCACGGCCTGCCGGCCGTCTGTCTCGCACCGGGCGCGACCGGCGGTGCGGCCGACCTGGTCTCCCAGGGCGTCCTGGAGCCCTGCGAGGACCCCGAAACGTTTTCCGAGCTGCTCGTTCGTGCGTCCTCCCGGACCGCCGCGGAGCGCGAGCGCGTTCGCACGCGCGTGTGGGGGGGCGCCCCGCGGAACCCCGCCGCGGAACTTCTTCGCCTGGGATCGGAACTGCAGCTCAACGGATCCCCCCCGGGATGCCGATTCGAGCGTTCCTAACGCCCCGGATCCGGCCGGGGGCAGTACGCTTGAGTCGCCGGGACGTGTTCCCGGTCCCAATTGGATAATGCCATGACGGAAAAGAACCTACGTGACTCGCAGGATGCGAAGCCCGAGCAGGGTGAGAAGCAGTCCTACGAGGCGCCCAAGGTCGAGTCGGTGCAGCTCTCTCGCGAGGCGGCCGAGGCTCTGACCTGAAACCTCGTCTCCACCTCCTAGTTTAGGAGAACCGACTGCGCGGGAGCCTCGGCTCCCACACGTCATGGGACGACAGGCGCAAGAGGAGGCCCGGGGTGTTTCGCCCCGGGCCTTCGCTCTCGAACTGACGAAGGGTTGCAACCTGCGGTGTGGCTATTGCTACTACGCCGGTCGCGACGACGCCTACGATCCGCGCACGCGGATGTCGGAGGAGGTCGCATTACAATCCGTCGAGCGGCTGCTGGCGGACGGGTCGGCCGAGGCGCAGGTCCACCTGCACTTCTTCGGGGGCGAGCCGCTCCTGAACTTCCCGCTGCTCCGGAAGACGGTCGAGTACGGCAACCGTCGCGCCCGTGAAGAGGGTCGCCGGATCACCTACGAGGTGACCACGAACGGCACGCGCTTCACGGAAGAGATCATCTCGTTCCTGAACGAGCACAGCGTCCACGTCGGCGTCAGCTTCGACGGCCCGCCGGACGTGCAGGACGTGTCCCGACCAGCCGCGTCGGGAAGCTCGCACGCGCAGGCGGAGCCCGGCATCCGCGCGCTCGTCGCCTCGCGGCGCGGAACCGACCTCGAGGCGAAGACGCACTGCAGCGTCGTGGTCACCAACCGGTGCTCGAACCTCGTGCGGATCTCGGACCACCTGGAGGAGCTCGGCTTCCAGAAGATCATCCTGACTCCCGCGACGGACCTCGAGGGCGAGTCACACGGGTTCCGGGACGAGGACCTGCCGGAGGTGCTCGCCGCCTACGACGAGCTCGCCGATCGCTACGAGGACACCATCGCCGCGGGTCGACACGTCGCGCCGACCTGGTTCCCGACGCTGATGGGGCGGCTGCTCTCGGGGGAGCGCAAGATGACGTTCTGCGACGGAGGCCGCGACTACCTGGGCGTCGCCGCGGACGGCGACGTGCACCTGTGCTATCGCTTCTTCGAGGACGACGACTTCCGGATGGGGAGCGTCCAGGAGGGCATCGACCGCGGCGTCACCGACCGGTTGATCGAGAACGAGCTCGACACGCGCACGACCTGCTCGAAGTGCTGGGCGCGCTACTTCTGCGGCGGCGGCTGCCACCACGAGAACGTCACCGATGGCGGTGGACTCGGCGAGCCCAACCCGGTCTCCTGTGACATCTTCCGTCACAGCATGGGGCGGACGCTCGACGCCTGGGCGCGGCTCTCGCGCGCGGGCCACCTGGACGGACGCAAGAGCCCGAAGATGACCGAACGAGACCCGAAGCCCGGCGGCGCGACCTCGCCGCGCGTGTTCGCGCAGGACGAGCGTCCGCGCCAGGCGCCCGGCTGCCACACCCGGGACCTCGACGGAGAGAAGGTGGTCTACGACCCGGTCTCCCACGAGGTGGTCGTGCTCAACGGGACGGCGGCGTTCCTGTTCGAGCTGTGCGACGGCGAGCGCACCGTCTCCGACATCCTGGACGCGTTCGCGGAGCGGTTCGACGCGCCGCGCGACGTGCTCGCGCGCGACCTCGGTGCGACGCTGACCGACCTGGCGGGCAAAGAGCTCCTGCGCTGATGCACGAGGCTCCCTCGAGGAGGTTCTCGCTCGGCTTGCTCGACGTTCCGGTCGAGGTGGTGTGTGACGATCCCGCCCTCGGGGAGCGGCTCGCGATCTGTTACGCGCGTTCGTTCCGGCCGGAGAGGGAACATGGCGGTCTCGGCGGCGGCCTCACGGCAGAGCTGCGCTCGACCGCGACGGGGTGGCGCACGGTGATCGACGAGCGGGACGACCGCGAGCTCGAGGACCCGATCGAGGCGGTGCGCGCGTTCAACCACGAGCTGATGCACGCCGTGATGCTGCGTCGACGAGAGCTCTACTACGTGCACGCGGCGGTGGTCGAGTGGCACCGCAGCGGCATCCTCATGCCGGGTCTCTCCCAGGCCGGCAAGTCCACGCTGGCCCTCGCCTTCGTCGAGGCCGGTGCCCGGTTCGCCTCCGACGAGCTCCTGGCCTACGACCGCACCCGCCGCGTGGCGCGCGCCTTTCCGCGCGCTCCGAAGATCCGCGACGTGTGCGTCGGCTACTTCCCCGGCCGCGAGGAGGCCTTCGTCGGGACGGGCGAGGGACGCTTCCTGCCCTTCGACGCCGGCGGCATCGAGGTCGCGGAGGAGACCCGAGTCCGGATCGTGCTGCTGCCGCGCTGGGATCCCGAGGTGGACGGCGTGCGGCTGGAGCCCGTCTCCGCCGGCAAGGCGCTGCTCGAGCTCGCGGCCTCCAGCCTCAACTTCGGCACGCACCGCACGCAGAGCCTCGACTTCCTGACGGACCTGGTCTCCGGAGCTCGTGCCTACGGGGCGCGCTGGAGCGATCCGCATGCCGTGGTTCGAGCCGTGGCCGAGGCGGAGGAGCTCGCGTGAAGCGGGCCGCCCTGACGGACGGCGACGCGCTCTTCCCGTGCGAGGTCCTGTTCGTGCAGGAGACGGAGGAGCGGCTCGAGCGCGTCGCGCGGTGCGCGGCGGAGGTCCGTGACTGGCCCGCGGTGCTCTCGGCGCTCGAACGCCACGGCGTGCTCGGGCTCGCCGCTCGCCACCTCCGCGGCGTGCCTCTCGAAGAGGACACGCGGCGCGCGCTCGACGAGCGTGCAGCGGCTCTGCGGGAGGACGCGCTGCGCTTCGAGCTGACCCTCGACCGGTTCCTCTCCGCCGCGGACCGGCGCGGCCTGTGCCCGACGCTGCTCAAGGGAGCGAGCCTCGCGCTCGACCTCTACGCGGAGCCCGGGCTGCGCAGCCAGGGCGACCTCGACGTGCTGGTGGAGCCGGGAGAGGTGGAGGACGCCTGCGAGGCCGGGGCGAAGGCGGCCGTTGCGGGCCGGCCGGGCTGGCTGGCAGCGGGGGCGAGGATCGCGTTGATCTCGTTCCATTCGCTCGAGGACAGTCTTGTGAAGCGCTTCTTCCGCGAACAATCCGGCGGCGAGTCAGTTTCACGCTACCTGCCGCAAACCGAAAATGCGCCCGTAAAATTCGATCTTCTCACTCGCAAAGCCGTAAAACCCTCTGCGGAAGAAATAGCCGAAAATGCGCGCTCGCGTTCGGCCCGCCTGCGCGCCGCGCAAT
>CAZDYS010000108.1:0-10182 GCA_964509445.1 uncultured Planctomycetaceae bacterium | reverse complement strand
GAGCGCGAGCCCGAGGCCCGCGCCACGAACCCCCTGATGGGGGACGTCTCGATGAGGACGTGGTCCCGGCTCCACGCCCTTCACTGCCGGCATCATCTGCGGCAGTTCGGGGCGCTCTCCGGCTAGCGGATCCGCAGCCCGTCGACCCGGTCCGTCTCGAGCGGCGAGTGCACCTCGATCAGGTCTGCGATCGCGAGGTCGAGCTGCGTGCGGTTCGCGAAGAAGAGCGTCTCCTCCAGCGTCTGCGCGAGGCTCGTGCCCGCGGCGCGCGCCCCGGACTCCTGCGCCTTCCGGAGCTGCGTCTCGATCATGTTCGCGTCGACCTGCTCCGGCAGCATCGGGTCACCGAACCAGATCGGCACGCTCCCGGGGTCCAGGGCGACGGTGCCGTCCTTCGCGAGCTCCGCGGGGACGAGGCACACGAGGTGTCCGCCGTCCCGGCCGGTGTTCAGGCGCTCCGCGGTCTGCGAACCGACGAAGAGCACGGGCTCGGCGGTCTGCCGCGGCACGACGAGCTCCGCCGGCGCGTCGAGCACCAGCAGGTAGCCGGCGCGATAGGTCGGCCGGTCGGCGCGCCAGTAGTGCGTCTCCTCCTCGTCGAGGACGAAGGCGCGCGCCTCGACGATCCGGACCGTCGCGGACTGCGGTTCCTCGGGGACGGGGACGAGCGCCGGGTCTTCCTTCAGCTTGCTGGCCGTGGCGCCGAGTGCGATGCCGGCGACGAAGAGGGTGGCCAAGAGGTGTTTCTTCTGCATGTCTGGCTCCGTCCCTACTCGACGGTGAACTCGATTTCGTCCAGCCCGATGTACCCGACCGCGCTCCCGGCGCCACCGCCGAAGCGGAAGGTGACCGCGACCAGGTCGCTCGGATCCACGAAGTTGCCCGAAGAGCGGAAGTCGTCGATCGGGATGCGAATCGTCTCCCACTCGTTGGCCCAACCGACTCCGTTGCCGCAGCCGTTGCGCTGGTAGGGCTCCTCCACGCCGCCGCCATAGGCGCCGATGTTGATGGCTCCGCGCCGTCCGAGCGAGTCCTTGACGACCACGGTGAACGTGAGGTCGCCGAGCTCCGACGTCGTCTCCGGCTGCCGCGTCATCTGACACGCGCGGAAGGACAGGAAGTTGTAGGGCGTCACGTCGCGGTGGGCGGCGGGGATCTCGAAGCTGAGATAGGTCTCGGAGTCCCAGCGCACCACGCCGCCGTGGGTAAGATCCTGCGCTCCCGCGAGGGTCATCCCGTTGAACGGGTCGGACGCGGCCGGGTTGAAGTTCGTGTTGTTGTCGTCGAGGCGGCCCTCGTAGCGCTCGAGCACGTTGCCGAACACGCGGCCGCCGGAGCTCGACACGTTCGTCTCGGGGTTCGTCTCGAAGTCGTCCAGCACGAAGCGGTCGCCGGTCGGACCCGCCTGGTACATCAGCTGCACGACGATGCAGGCGCTGCCGGGCGAGCCGTTGGGGCGGATGTCTTCCCACTGGCGCCAGAGGAACTCCTTGCAGGCCTGGTCGTCCTCGAGCACGTACTTGATCAGCGGCAGCACGTGCCCCTTCATCACGCGGTGCGTGCGCGCGCGGTTCGCGAGGCAGGGACCGTCGGCGACGGAGGACCCGCCGCCGTCGTGGAAGTCCGCATGGCCTGCTCCGTGGACGGAGATCGACATGCGCTCGCCCTCGGCGCGCTCGTGCAGGTGGAAGGTCTGCGCGATGTCGGAGATCGCGCACCCGTTCACGTCCGCGTCGGCACCGCCGGTCCACAGGTGGAAGGTGGCGTCGCGCGGGTTGCTGAAGTTCGGGCCGAGGAAGTCCGTCGGAGCGATGCTGGAGACGAGCTTGATGTCCTCCGGACCGTAGCGCTGTGCGATCGGGTCGCCGTTCAGCAGGCGCTGGTAGGCGCGAGCGACGCCCTCTCCGCCGCGGCTGTGCCCGAACCACAGGATCGTGTCGCGGTCGACGTGCCCCTCCAGGACGCCGCCGGCGATCTCGTCGAGCCGGCCCAGGAACAGGTTGGTGTTCCGCAGCGTGGAGTCGGAGGCGGTCTCGATCCCGGGGCCCGTGTTGTTCTCGTGGCTCATCACCACGTAGCCCCAGGACGACAGGAAGAAGCCCAGGTGGTCGTACCACTGGTAGTCGTGCCCGTTGCCGTGGCTGATCACGACGAGCGGCAGGAGACCGAGGGACTCCACGTTCTCGGGGAAGTAGATCTTCTGCCGGCGGAAGCTGCCGCCATTGAACATCGCGGTGACGCCGACATAGGGACCGTCGACGGTCAGGTTCGGGACCATCGTGAAGCCGGGCACCTCGCCCCAGCCGTCGATGAAGTCGCCGCCGTCGAGCATCCCGTCGCGGTTCACGTCCACGACCACGTCGTAGCCCACGCCCACGTCGGTCGTGCCGGACTGCGCCTCCAGGTTCCCGCCGGGCTCGACGACGAACACGTTCTCCTCGATCGTGCCCATCGGAGTCACCGTCTCCACCCCGCCGGACACGTCGACCAGCGTCGGGTCCTGGCACCACTCGTCGGGCGTCTTGTGCTCGGTGACGTAGAGGTCGACCTCGCGCGCCGCCAGAGAGGGCAGCCGCGTGGTGTCGATCGCGATCTGCACCTGCCCCTGGCCGAGAAAGGACTGCACGTAGGTCACGTGCGGGCACCCCTCGGTCTCCTCGCAGGCGAGCTGCGTCTGCAGCTGCATGTCGGCGGTCAGCGCAGGCGGCCAGTTCACCGGCTGCACGGGGCGGGTGGGCGCGCGCCGCTGGGCGTCGGCGGTCAGCGCGAGGAGGGGGAGGGCCAGGAGGAGCAGCGGTGTCTTCATACGGAGGCCGAGAATAGCAGCCGGGCGGCGATCGCGGGGGGCTCCACGGGCCCCCGGAGCGTCCTCGAACGCCTGCCGTACAGATCTGGCTCTCGTCGAACGGTTAGGATCTCGAACTCCGTTCCGCCTTCCCCGGCCACCCTCCCACAGGAGACCCCGTCATGAGGATCCTCTCGACGTTCGCCGCCGCCGCGCTCGCTCTGGGCGCCTGTGCCGCTCCGGCGCCCCAGGCGTCGCCGGACCCGGCTCCGCCGTCCGAGGCGAAGTCCACCGAGCGCCTCACGCCCGAGGTGCGCTACTACCTGATCGCCGACGCCTGACCCTTCTGCCAGAAAGTCGTGGCCGCCGTGAGCGGGCTGCGCAGCGAGTTCGAGGGGAAGGTGGACCTCACGGTGATCTCCGCGGAGGAGACGAAGAACCGTCAGGACGAGATCGTGCGCTACAACCTGGCGGCCCGCAGCCACGGGCTGGTCGCGTTCGACAACACGGGGGAGGCGGTGATGAGCATCGCCGGGCACCAGTTCGGCGAGCCCGAGATCCGCATGGCGATCGCCCAGGTCGCAGGCGACTGAGTCCACGCGCGGGGCCCGCGCCGGCTCAGCGATCGTCGAGCATCAGGATCGGCACCTCGACGGAGGTGCCGATCGCGACCTCGACCTCGAACGGGTCGGGGTCGAGCTTGCCCGCGAACTGGCTCGCGTCGAGGTCCACCTCGTAGAGGCCCGGTGCGCTCAGCACGATGCGCCGCTGGTGCGTGAAGCCCTCGACCGGGAGCTGCGCCTGGACCTGGCCCGGCCCCAGGAACGCGTCGCCCATCGACTGCAGCGGCAGGTGGGGGCGGCCGTTCTCGTCGTAGAACGAGAGCAAGACGATCGGCGCGCGGGTCGCCTCCAGGCGCAGCGTCGCGGACCCCGCCGGCGGGTCGAGGAGCTCCTCGGTGGGGATCGCCTCGGGGTGCTCGAAGCGGAAGGTCAGCGGGGCGTTGGGGAGCTGGGCGCGGAAGGGCTCGAAGCCGTCGCGCTCGAGCACGTGGCTGGCCACGAAGAGCCGTCCGCCCGGGAGGGCCGTCGGGTCTCCGTCCACGGTGATCTCGACGAGCACCTGGACCGGCTCGGGAGCCTCGAGCAGCACGTCCTCGCGTCCCTCCGCGGGGAGCGTCAGGTCGAGCGTCCCCCCGGTCGGCTCCGCGCGCAGGCGCACGGGACCGGTCGGCACGTCCCGCAGGGCGAAGGGCAGCTCACGAAAGCCCGCGTCCCCCGCGAACGGCGATACCGGCAGCCGGGTCTTGCGCTCGAGGCCTTCGGTCTCGGCCACGAGCCGTACCTCGTCGAGCTCCCAGTCCGCGGGGACGCGAAGGACTCCCGCGAGTCTCGCGACTCCCGGTCGCGTGCCCTGGGCGACCGACGCCCGCGGCGCCTCCGCAGCCCGTGGCTCGGACGGGGCGGGGGCGAGGCGAGGCGCCTCCGTCGTCGCCGCAGCGCCGTCGGCGCCGTCCTCCGCGGAGGAGGCGGGGATCGGCGTCTCCTCGGTCTCCTCGACGCGCGTTCGTGTGTCGGTCTGGAGCAGATAGCCGCCGAAGACGAGCGCCGCGACGAGGGCGAGCGCGAAGAGGGGCAGCAGGAAGTTCTTGTTCGGCATCGGAAGCAGGAGGCGCGGTGCGCTCGCGACCATCATGCATCGCATTCGCCGCCTGGGGGCGGCCCGCCGCGCAAAGAGTGCGTCGGCCCGGGTCTCAGCGGCCCGCGAGCGAGGCACGCTCGCGCTCGAGCATGCGCGTGAGCCCGACCGCCTCCTCGATGGTGGCGGACAGCTCCTCCTCGCCCCGCAGGACCGCCAGGAGGTGGCGGATCTCGAAGTCGTAGCCGGTGCCGCGCTGGACGTCGCGAACGGCCTTGTCCTCCCCGTTCACCGCGATGTGCAGCGCGGGGTCTCGCTCGATCGACCAGCTCGCCGTCGCGTTCTCGAAGAGCACCGTGTAGCCCATGTGGAAGGGGAACCCGTCCGCGTGGTCCCAGCCACCCTCGGCCACCACGTGCGCGGGGCCGTTCGCGTAGTGGTAGAGCGTGGTCACGTGGTGCTCGGTCCCGGTGCTCGTCACGTCGTCGGGCTCTCCGAAGAGGCAGCGCACGAAGTCGGCGTCGTGTACGTGCAGGTCGAAGAGCGCGCCTCCGGAGCGTGCCGTGTCCTCGTAGAACTCCCGCCCCCAGGCCGGTCGCGGAGCGAGCCTGCGGAAGACGGCGCTCGTGACGGCGCCGTAGGTCCGGTCGCGGACGGCGTCGCGCAGCCAGCTCCAGCCGGGCCAGAAGCGGATGCACATCGCGGGCATGCAGACCCGATCGGAGTTCGCGGCGGCGGCGGCGAGGCGTTCCACCTCGCTGGCGACGAGCGCCACGGGCTTCTCCACGAGCACGTGCTTGCCCGCTTCCAGCGCCTGGATCGCGAGGTCCACGTGGCTGTCCGTCGGCGTGCAGATGCTGACGACGTCGACCTCCTCGAGCGCGAGGAGCTCTCGCGGGTCGGAGACGACGCGCGTCTCCTGCGGGTCGAACAGCGGTCCCTCGTCCCCGGTCTCGAACGTGCCCCGCTCGGTGCTGCCGGTGAGGCGTTCGAGGTTCCGGTCGCAGAGCGCCACGAGGCGGTTGGGCAGGCCCGTTCGCGCGGCCTCGGCGTAGGAGCGCACGTGTGTGCGCCCCATGAAGCCCATGCCGATCACGCCGACTCCGATCGCCTCGCTCATCGCGCTCCCTCTCGCTGGAGGCGCCGCGTGATCTCGGCGTGTGCACGCTGTACGTCCTCCACGCGCTGCTCGCCGGCCTCGCGCTCGATGACGAGGTCGCCTTCGAGCGGGTGCGAGCGCACGATCTCGACGAACGCGTCCCAGTCCACGTCCCCGGTCCCGACCGGCACCTCCGTGCCCCAGTCGCCGGGGACGCTGGTGCGCACCGCGTCCTTCACGTGCAGCTGCACGACGTGCGGCGCGAGCCGGCGCAGCGCGTCGATCGGCTCGCCCTGGTCGTAGAGCACCATGTTCGCGGGGTCGAAGTTCACGCCCGCGTTCGCGTGATCGAGCTCCTCCAGCACGCCCAGGAGGGTCGCGGCGTTCTCCTGACCGGTCTCGAAGCCGACGCGCACGCCGTGCTCGGCGAAGGCGTCGCACAGGACGCGCAGGCGACCGACGAGCTTCGTGCGCTCCGCCCCGGCTTCGTGCGGCAGGAAGCCCGCGTGGAACGTCACGAGGGGGAGTCCCAGCCGCTCGGCGAGCGCCGCGTTCGCCCGCGCCGCCGCCTGGTTCTCCTCCCACGTCGCGTCCGGCCGCACGCCGCCCGTCGAGGCGATCGCCTCGAGCGAGCTGTAGTCCTCCGCGGCCATCATCATCATCCCGGACAGGACGCGGATGCCCGCTTCTCCGAGGGCCGTGCGCGTGCGGTCGACGGACCAGGACTCCTGCGTGCGCACGGGATCCAGGGCGAGCTGGATCGCGTCCAGGCCGCAGGCCCGCACGCTCTCGACGAGGTTCTCGGGGGAGTCCGGTCGCAGCGACCAGGAACAGACGCCGATCGATTGGGTCACGGAAGCTCGGGCTGGGGAAGCAGTGGGACGGACGTCGCGCCGCCGCGCGGCGCGGGCCGGCAGTTTGGCACAGTCGCACGCGGGCGTCGTGTCCCGATCCGCTTCGCTGTGCCAAACTGTGCGCCGACCGGTTCCTCCTCGCGCTCACCCCTCCTCGCTGGACGGAGTTCCCCGATGCAACCCTCTCGACGTGACCTTCTCGCGCATGGCGGCCGACTCGGTGCGGCCCTCGCCCTGACCACCGCCGGTGCGTCCGCCGGTACTCCGGCCGCGCGCATGGCGCGGCACACTCCCCAGGAGGTCCTCTTCCGCATCTCGCTCGCGCAGTGGTCGCTGAACGGGATGCTCTACGGGGGCGAGCTCGACGCGCTCGACTTCCCGTCCTTCGCGCGCGAGCAGTTCGGGATCGACGCGGTCGAGTACGTGAACTCCTTCTTCAAGGACAAGGCCGGCGACTTCACCTGGCTGGGAGAGCTCAAGGGCCGCGCGGAGGACGCCGGCGTACGCAGCCTCCTGATCATGATCGACGGCGAGGGGGCGCTCGCGACCAAGGACGACGCAGAGCGCCGGCGCGCGATCGAGCGGCACTTCAAGTGGATCGCCGCGGCGGCGTTCCTCGGATGCCACGCGATCCGCGTGAACGCCGCGGGAGACGGCGACTGGGACGAGGACATGGCGCGCGCGGCGGACTCACTCCAGCGCCTCGGGACGATCGGGGACGACTACGGGATCGACGTGATCGTCGAGAACCACGGAGGCCTGAGCTCGAACGGAGCGTGGCTCGCAGGCGTGATGAAGAAGGCCGCGCACCCGCGGGTCGGCACGCTGCCCGACTTCGGGAACTTCCACCTCGGCGACGGGAAGTGGTACGACCGCTACCAGGGCGTCGAGGAGCTGATGCCCTTCGCGCGCGCGGTGAGCGCCAAGGCCCACGAGTTCGACGCGGACGGCAACGAGGTCCGCACCGACTACGAGCGCATGATGCGGATCGTGCTCGACGCCGGGTATCGCGGCTACGTCGGCATCGAGTGGGAGGGAGGAGAGCCTGCTCCCGTGGAGGGCATCCGCCTGACGAAGAAGCTCTTGGTCCGGATGCACGAGCGTCTGCGTGGCGACTACGGCGGGTAGAGCGGACGTGCATCGACTTCTGCGTCGCGGTCGGAAACCCGCTCGTCGTCCCGCCGGTCGTTCCCAGGGGGGTAGGGGGTGGTGGTGGGGGTCGTTCCTCGCTCTGGCGCTGTCCGCCCTCGCGCCGTCCACCGCGTCCCAGCACGGCGGGTCCCAGGACGCCTACGCTCCTCCGATCCAGCCCGCCTCCGGCGAGGGGGAGGCGGCCCGGGCGCGCTTCGAGATCGCGCCCGGACTCGAGACCGCGCTGTTCGCGGCGGAGCCCATGCTCGCCAACCCCGTGTGCCTGTACGTCGATCACGCGGGTGAGGTCTACGTCGGCGAGACGTTCCGTCACTTCGCGGGCGTCACCGACATGCGCGAGCACATGGACTGGCTCGACGAGGACATCGCCGCGCGGACCGTGGCCGACCGCCTCGCGATGATGGAGCGTCACGAGGGGGAGGCCTACGACGCGCTGTACAACGTCGAGCACGAGCGCGTGCGGCTCCTGCGGGACACGGACGGTGACGGCGTCGCGGACGTCGCGACGGTGTTCGCCGACGGCTTCAAGGACCACGCGGCCGGCATCGGCGCGGGCGTCCTCAGCTACCGTGGCGAGGTCTTCTACACCTGCATCCCCGACCTCTGGAAGCTCCGGGACCTCGACGGGGACGGGCAGGCCGACGAGCGCGCGCGACTCCACACCGGCTACGGCGTCCACATCGCCCTGCTCGGACACGACCTGCACGGTCTGCGGATCGGTCCCGATCGTCGGCTCTACTTCTCCATCGGCGACCGCGGGTTCCACCTCGAGACGGACGAGGGCGTGTTCGCGCACCCGGACTCGGGCGCCGTGCTGCGCTGCAACCTCGACGGCTCGGGTCTCGAGGTCGTCCACGACGGGCTGCGCAACCCGCAGGAGCTCGTGTTCGACGACCACGGCAACCTCTGGACCGGCGAGAACAACTCCGACGGCGGAGATCAGGCGCGCTGGGTACACATCGTCCCCGGCGGCGACTCCGGCTGGCGGTACCCGTACCAGTGGATCACCGCTCCGGTGAGTCGCGGACCGTGGAACGACGAGAAGCTCTGGCATCCGCCGCACGAAGGGCAGGCGGCCTACGTCGTCCCTCCGATCGCGAACGTCGCGAACGGGCCCTCCGGCCTCGCCTACTACCCGGGTACGGGCCTCGCGCCCGAGTACCGGGGGCACTTCTTCCTCTGCGACTTCCGGGGCGACGCGAGCTACAGCGGCGTGCACGCCTTCGACGTCGAGCCCGCCGGCGCGTTCTGGAAGCTCGGCGAGGTCGAGCGCTTCCTGTGGAACACGCTCGTCACCGACTGCGACTTCGGACCGGACGGCAACCTCTACTTCAGCGACTGGGTCCACGGCTGGAACCGCACCGGCAAGGGGCGGGTCTACCGCGCCTTCGATCCGCGCCACGTCGACGCGGCTCGCTCGACCCGGGCGTTGCTGGGGCAGGGGCTCACCGGACTCTCGCTCTCCGAGCTGGCGGCCTGTCTCGTCCACGCGGACCAGCGCGTGCGTCAGGAGGCGCACTTCGAGCTCGCGGATCGCGGGAGGAGCGGGCGCGAGGCGCTCGCCAGCATCGCGCGCTCGCAGGTGGCCAGCTGGTTCGCGGAGGAGTCGGCTCCCGCGCCCGCCTTCACCGCGATCGCGCATCCCTCCGATCGCGCGACGCTCCCGCGGCTCCACGCGATCTGGGGACTGGCGATCGCAGCGCGCTCCGCGCCGGCCGAGGTCCTCGGGGTGTTCCGCGCCCTCGCGAGCGACGAGGACGCCGAGGTGCGCGCGCAGGTCCTGCGCGTGGTCGGCGACGAGCTCCTGCGGGAAGGCGAGGGCCTCGTCCGCGCGGGGTTCGAGGACGAGAACGCGCGCGTACGCTTCTGGGCGGGCCTCTCCGCCGGGCGCCTGGAGCTCCCCGGGACGCTCGAGGCGGCCGGCACGCTCCTGGACCAGGCGGAGGAGTCCGATCCGAACCTGCGGCACGCGGCCGTGATGGCGCTCCTGGGCGGTGTGGAGACCGAGGCGCTCGCGCCGCTCGCCACGTCTCCGTCTCGCTATCGCCGCATGGGCGCGCTGCTCGTGCACCGCCGGCGCGCCGACCCGGCGATCGCTCGTTTCCTGGCCGACCCGGATCCGTGGATCGTGCTGGAGGCTGCGCGCGCGATCCACGACCTGCCGATCGAGGGCGCGCTGGTGGACCTGGCGGACCACGTGCTCCCGCTCGAGGCCCCCGCGGCGCTCGCCCGGCGCGTGCTGAACGCGCGGCTGCGGCGCGGGGATGTGCAACGTCTCGCGGCCGTCGCGCTGCGCAAGGATCTCGACGAGGCCCTGCGCGCCGAAGCGCTCGAGATGCTCGCCACCTGGGAGCGACCGCCCTCGCGCGACAACGTCGACAACCACTGGCGACCGATCCCGGCGCGGCCTCTGGCCGAGGTGCGTCCCTACCTGGGGGTCCTCGCCGCCGAGGGGATCGCCGAGGTGCCGGACCAGGTGGCGATCGCCTACTGCGAGCTCACCGCGGCGTGCCGCGCGCGGGAGCACGCTGCCGTGCTCGCTGCCTGGCTCGACGGAGAGCGCTCGTCCGCCGTCCGCGTGGCGGCTCTCTCGGCGCTGGAGGCCCTCCCTGCGCGCGACCTGGCGGAACGGGTCCGCGCCGCTCGTCCACGGC
>CAZDYS010000107.1:0-10209 GCA_964509445.1 uncultured Planctomycetaceae bacterium | reverse complement strand
CAGCTCGAGAGCATCCAGCTCGCGGTCCGTGCGGAGGCCCACGAGGACGCGCGCGCCCTCTACGCGCAGGCCGCCGGCCAGCTGGAGAACGGCACGCCCCTGGGAGACGTCTCGGCCGAGCTGCTGCTGCCTCTGGCCGCGGCGCCCGCCCTGGACATCGCGAAGCGTCTCGAGGCGCGCGATCGCCTCCTCTCCAGCTGGCGCGCCGGCACGCTGCTCCTTCCGCCAGCGTTCGAAGGAGCCAGCACCCTCGCGGAGCTGCACAAGCCCGCCCCGCTGCGCACGGCCTACCTGGCCCGCATCGACGCGCTCGTCCCCGAGGCCGGGACGACGATCGACCCGAGCGAGGACGCCGCACGCGAACGGCGCAGATGGATCGAGGACCGCCTGGGCGCCACGCTCGGGACCCTCGAACCCGCGCCGCGCGCGCTACGCTTCCGCGACGGACACGTCCTCGTCCGCGACGCCGGCGAAGGAGGAGAGCTGGCCTACGTCCCCGAGGCCGAGCTCGCGCGGCGGTTCCGGGAGCACTGCGCGACGCTGGAGCTCGCTGCGGAGGGGTTCACCCACCACTTCGGCCCTCTCCGGGACGTCCCCTCCGACGACGGCGCCGAGCGCGTCCGCGGACCTCTCCTGCTGGCGGACGGGTTCGCCTGGAGCCTCACGCACGCGGATCCCGCGTCCTTCGCGGTCGATGCCGGGCGACGTGCGACCGTGCTCCGGATCGCGCTACTCCTCTTGGCGCTCTCGACGCTGATCGCCGGGCTCGTCGCCCACCGCTCGCTGCGTCGCGAGCGGAACCTCGCGACGCTGAAGACGGCCTTCGTCGCCAACGTCAGCCACGAGCTGCGAACGCCCGTCTCGTCGCTGCTCCTGATGGCGGAGAACCTGCTCCAGGGCCGCGTGGGACCGGAGGCGGCGGAGCGCTATCACCGCGGGATCGAACGCGAGGCCCAGCGCCTTCGCCGGCTGGTGGACGACGTGCTCGACTTCTCCCGGCTCGAGCGCGGCGAGTCGCTCGCGCTGCGGACGCACGAGCTCGACGTGCCCGCCTTCGCGGCCACGCTGGAAGAGGAGCTCACGCGGCTGGTGTCCGCGCGCGAGGGAGGAGAGCTCGCCTTTCGCGTCAACGGGATCCCCGCCACCCAGCGCGCGGACGCCGATGCGCTGCGACGCGTCGCCTGTAACCTGGTCGACAACGCGCTGAAGCACTCCGGCAGCCGCAGCGTCGAGGTGGACCTCGGCGGCGGCCCGTCCGGCGGACTGGAGTTCCGCGTCCGGGACCGCGGTCGCGGCATCGCACCGGAACGCCTCGACCGCGTCTTCCTGCCGTTCGAGCGGATCGAGGAACGGACCGACGCGGCGGGGACGGGTCTCGGGCTCGCGATCGTGCGCGAGGTCGTCAAGGCCCACGAAGGAAGGGTGTTCGCGCGAGCGCCCGAGGACGGGGTCGGACTCGAGGTCGTCGTGCAGCTGCCCCCCATCGAACCGAGAGAACGAGGAGAACGCTCGTGAGCGCCGTACGCGTGCTGATCGTGGAAGACGAGGAGACCCTGCGCATGGCGCTCGGCGACGCGCTGCGCGCCGAGGGGTTCGCGGTGCTCGAGGCAGCGGACGGCGAGGAAGGCCTCGCCCTCGCTCTGGCCGAGGGCCCCGACCTGATCCTCCTGGACCTGATGCTGCCGAAGCGCGACGGCTTCAGCGTGCTGCGCGCGCTGCGCGAGGACCGGCTGGCCTCGGTCGTGATCCTCCTCACGGCGCGCGGCGAGGAGTGGGACCGCGTGCAGGGCTTCGAGTACGGCGCCGACGACTACGTCGTGAAGCCGTTCTCCACGCGCGAGCTGCTCCTACGCATGCGCGCCCTGCTCGCGCGCGCCGACGGCACGACGCCGGGTCTGCGCGAGGAAGGAGGCAAGGTCCGCATCGGCGACGCCGTGGTCGACTTCGCGGCCTACACGGTCGAGCGCGACGGCGAGCGCTCGGGACTCTCGCGGCGCGAGCTGGACCTCCTGCGAACGTTCCTCGCGCGCGAGGGCGAGGCGCTCGACCGCGGCTGGCTCTTCGACGAGGTCTGGGGGCACGACTCCGAGAGCACGCTGCGCACGATCGACACCCACGTCCTCAAGCTGCGCAAGAAGCTCGAGCGCACTCCCGATTCCCCGGAGCACATCCTCACGGTCCACGGGGTCGGCTACCGCTTCAGTCGCCGTGGAGAGGAGCGTTGACAGCTCGTTGACGACGCCTCGATCCCGCCATGACACACCCCCTCGTCCCCCGTCGTCCAATGACCGAAGCAAGGAACGACTCCGCGCGGGAGTCCCACGGCAACCACGGCAACAGGACAGCGAGACAGAGATGATGAAGAACCCCAAGAAGTGCATCGGAGCGGCCGCTCTGCTCCTCCTCGCGAGCAGTGCGTCCGCAGAGGTCCTCCAGGAGTCCGAGCCCGGCGCGCGGCAGACGCCCGGGCTCGCTCCGGAGGCCTCGCTGGAGCGCCTCGACATCGGCGAGGTGGTGGGCGGCCGTGCGGCGGCCGGATCGCTGGAGACGCTCCAGCAGCGACTGGCGGACTGCCTGGTCGTGCTCCAGACCAGCGGGGACACGACCGCCGCCGCCACCTACCTCGACGCGCTGTGGCTGGAGGCGAGCTCCGTCCAGCCCTACGACGGCCAGGCGGTGTTCCTCGCGGAGCTGGCGCTGGCGCGCTCCGAGGTCCTCGAGCGAGAGGGACGGCTCGAGGCCGCGCGCGAGGTCCTGCGCGCGCCGCTGATCGCCCAGGGGCACGAGCTGCACCGCTCGTTCCCCGATCGACTCGTGGCCTTCGAGGGCAAGGACGCGCGCGCCCTGGTGCGCGAGATCGTCCGTCACCCGCGGATCCAGAAGCGCTGGAACGAGCTGGGGCGGCGCGTCGGGCAGAGCGAGTCCGACACGCTCGCGCAGATCGTGACGCGCGCCTACGACATCGGGGACTACTCCACGATCCGCGCGATCGGACCGCCGGCCTTCGAGCCGCTGGCCGAGATCGTGCTGGCGGAGCCGGAGACGTTCGTCGCCGAGGTGACGAAGGACCCGCTCTGGAACCTGATGGCGATCGACCTGCGGCGCACGGGAGAGGTCGTTCGTGGCACCTTCGACCGCGGTGGCTACCTCTGGAAGCGTCGGATCGTGCGCTGCGTGGCGGAGTTCGTGAAGCGGGGCCCGCGGCCCGACGGCCCGTGGTTCGAGATCTACGGTCGCCTGGCCGCGGATCCCGAGACCTTCCTTCAGCTCCTTCCGTCCCTCGAGCGCTACGGCAACAAGAACGGCGGGTCCCTCTCCATGGAGCTCGCGCGCGCGCTCACGCCGGCGCTGCGCACCTGCGAGGCGAGCGCGGGACGGCAGCTCCTGGAGTCGTTCTGGTTCCGAAGCAACGCCTACTACGAGGTCACCGCCCCGATGGTGCACCTTCTCGAGGCCGGGCTCGCTCACGCGGACGTGCGCGTGCGCGCCTACGCGGCGGCGGCGCTGGCCAAGTGCACGTCCCGCGAGGAGTTCGCGCGGAACCAGGCGCTGCTCCAGTGCTACCAGGACACGGACGCGGGCGTCCGCACGAGCGTGGCCTGGGGTCTTCACAACACGCCCGACGAGGTCCCCTTCACCGATCTCGAGCTGCGCGCCCTGCGGTCCTTGGTGCAGGACGAGGAGCAGAGCGTCCGTGACCCGGCGGTCGGCGCACTCCTCTCGCGCATCCGGCCCTCGTCGGAGCCGATCCTGTGGGCGGCCGCGGAGAAGGCGAGCTACGCGCTGGCCGAGTCGCTCGTGCGTCAATCCGACCAGCTCCCGGCCGGCCTCCAGGGCCGACTCCTGGAGCAGCTCACGGCGAACGGCTCCGAGGAGCTGCTCTCGCTCGTCGACGGCGTCCTGAACGAGTCGAACGGGCCGATCGAGACCGCCCCCGACGCGTTCCTCCCGGTGATCCTGCAGCGCCTCCACAGCGGCGCGGCGAACCTCGATCCCAACGTCCTCGTCGGCGCGACGCGCAACGCCTCGGACACCTCGCCTCTGGCCGAGTTCGCCGTCCTGACGCGCGACTCCGACCTGATCCGCGCGCTGCACGCCTGGTGGGGACTCCGCAACTACGGAGCGCTCGAGGAGGACACCCTGGTCGAGCTGCTCGGCCTGCTCTACGGCGCCGACTCGCAGATGACGCTCTGGGAAGGCTGGCAGGAACGTCCGCGCATGCTGCGCCGCCTGATCGCCTCGAACGAGCACGAACGGCTGAGCCTGATGGCGGCCGAGCTGCTCGGCCGGCGCGGTGATCCGGCCGACCTGCCGCTCTTCTCCACGCTTCTCGGTCAGATCCAGGACCCCAACTCGGTGCAGGCCGTGGAGGCGACGCTGCGTCACTACGACGACCAGTCCCGGAACGCGTTCCTGCTCCAGCTGCTCGAGCGCCACCTCGCGGACCCCGGCGCGATGCAGGAGTTCCTCGTGCTGGCCGCCAGCCGCACGATCGCCCGCAACGGCCCGCACGTCGCGCGCCTGAGCGGCTGGGTGCTCGACCGCTGGCCGCTCCAGGAGGACGTGAACGCGCTGTGGCACTCCCTGCGCCTCCAGGGGTCCCTCGGCGAGGAGGCGAACGCGGAGGCGCTCGAGCGCGCCGTCCGCGCTCCTCGGCTCGACGCGGCGGCTCTGTCGGCGATCGAGGAGCTCCGGGACGGTCGGTTCGTCCAGCTCCTCGGCGACTGCCTCGTGGCGGACTGGCTGCCGAACGACACGACCGAGAGGAGGACCGAGCGCGAGATGCTGCAGCGACGCGCGGCCGGGGCCCTGAGCATGCTGCTCTCCGACGAAGCGGCCGAGCAGCTCCTGCGCGGGCTGTCGGTGCCCAACCCCAAGGTCCGGGAGGCGTGCCTCGCGGGACTCGAGCACATCGAGGTGGCTCGTCGGGAGATGGAACGCGTCCGCAACGCGCGCGCACCGCTGCCCACGCGCGAGAGCGCGCTCGCGGAGCTCGCCGCGATGCTGGAGCACGAGGATCCCGGGCGCCGGGTGATGGCGATCGAGGGGATCGTCGCGTTCGGTGCGCTGGAGTACCTGCCGACGCTCATCGGTCGCCTCGACGCCGAGATCGGGGAGGTGCACAACGCGCTGCTCGCGGCCATCGACGCACTGACCGAGCGCGGCGTCGCGCCGCCGGCGGAGAAGGAGTCGAACGAGAAACGGCCCGGGGAGAGGGCTCGCGTCCCGGCGCAGGACTAGCTCGCCGGGTGCTCCTGGGTCCGGGCCTCGCCCTCCGGGGCGGGCTCGGGCGCGGCGAGCTCGCTCGCCTGTACGGCGCGTGACGCGGGCGCCTCCAGGGATACGCTCGCGAGCTCGCGCAGCGTGTGGTTGTGCAGAGAACTGCGAATCGCCTGGTCCATGCCGTCGAGCAGGCGATCGACGCGCTCGTCCAGCTTGCTGGTCACGGGCACCGGATTGGCATCGGGCTCGACGCGCATCGCCTGCAGGAGGTCGAGCACCGTGATGGTGTCCGGATCCCGGGCCGGGAGGTAGCCGTCCTCGTCCTCGTCCGTCGAGAGCGAGAGGATGCGGTGTTCGACCAGCTGCTCGAGCACGAGCGCGACGGCGCGCGGAGAGACGCCGATGTCCGTGGCGAGCGAGGTCGCGTCCGGCGGGTCCCGCCCCTCGAGGAACGCCGCCACGACGCGCCCGGCCAGCCGCGGGGCCATGGCCTCCTTGAAGCGCTGGTCGATCGTGCCCGTGCGCGCGATGGTCGTGATCAGCCGCTCGTTCTGCAGCGCGAAGGACAGCTCCGCGCCCGCGAACAGCACGATCCAGGAAATGTAGATCCAGGTCAGGAGGAGCGGCACGGCCGCGAAGCTCGAGAAGACCGCGTTCACGCGCGTCAGCCCGATCTGGAACTCGAGGAACAGGAACTGCGCGATCTGCCAGGAGACGCCCGCGAGCAACCCGCCGAACAGCGCGGGCAGCACGCGCACGCGCGTGTTCGGCAGCATCATCAGGACCAGCGTCATCCCCAGGCTGATCGCGAGCACGGGGATCGCGGCCGTGAGCCACGGGTGCTGCATCACGTTCGCGAGGCCGCCAGCAGCCCCTTCCCCGCGCTCGTTCGCCGAGGAGAACAGGCCGGTGAACGCCGTCCCGATCAGGAGGACGACCGGGATCACGATCACGATCGCGAGGTAGTCCGAGAACTTGCGCATCAACGAGCGCGCGCGCTGCACGCCCCAGATCTCGTTGAGCGACTTCTCGACCGACCCCAGCATCTTCAGCGTGGCGTAGAGCAGGAACAGCACGCCCGCCGCGCCGAGCAGCTTCAGGTTCGCGTTCTCGACGTACTCGAAGATCTGGTCGATGACCTCGCGGATACGCTCCGAGCCGCTGGGCTCGACCGCGGTCGCCGCCGCGCCGGGCTCGGGCGCAGGAACCGGGAAGGACGTGTCGAGGAAGCTCTGGATCGGCCCCTTGCGCAGCTGGTCGAACGCGTCGAAGCCCTTCGCGACCGCGAACATCATCGCGAGGAACGCGGGCATCGCGAAGATCGTCAGGTACGTCAGCGCCGCGGCCTGCTGCATGCAGCGGTCGCGCAGGAAACCGCGCACGCCGATCATGATCACGCGCACGACGCGCACGACCAGGCGCAGGGGCGCGGCCAGCTGGGTCGCGTCGAGCAGCCAGATGTCGTGGCGGAAGAAGCGCACCACACGCGGCACGCCCTGTCGCTCGCGCTCAGCGCGCAGCCGTCGGGCCTCGAAGTACTTGCTGGGGTTCACGCCGGGGTCGCCTCGGGTCGAGGAGCGGGACGGCCCGAGTCTTCGGCGGATTCCCGCAGCGGGCCGGAGTGAATTCGAGGTACGAAGGGCAAGGACTGGATCACGCGCGCCTCGTGGCGGGTCCAGTGGACCAGGCGCGCGTCGACGTCGAGCCCGGGGCAGAGCTCTGCCGCCAGCTCCACGAACAGGCGGGCGTGACCGGCCTCCGAGGGCCCCAGCTCGACGAACAGGCGGTGCAGCGGCGCGAGCGCCTCCTCCCCCTCGCTCGCGGCGGCGAGCAGCTCGAAGCGCTCGTGGCTGCGGGCCTCGATCAGCGCGGACACCAGGAGGCGATCCGCCAGGGCCGTCGTGGCACCTCGGTCGACCGCGCGCACCAGCCCCACGGCGTAGGGGTTGGCCTGGATCGGCTGGAGCTCGCCGCCGAGCTCGCCCAGGAGACGGTGGACGCGCCGGAAGTGGCGCAGCTCTTCGGAGGCGAGCGCCGCGAGCGGGTCGACGAGCCGGACCTCGGCCGGGTGGCGCGCGATCATCGTCTGCGCCGTCGAGGCCGCGCCCAGCTCGCAGTGCGCGTGGTCCACCAGGAGCGCGAGCGGGTGACGCAGCACCTCCTCGGCCCAGGTCGCGGGCGTGTCCCAGTCGAGCGCGAGCTCGCTCATCCGCGCGGCTCTTCCTCCGCCTCGCCGGCGCCGCCGCCGGGGCGCCACAGGACGTCCTGCTCGCCGTTGCCGTTCGCGACGCGCGCGTAGACGAACAGGAGATCGGAGAGGCGGTTCAGGTAGCGCAGCGTCAGCGGGTTCACGCGGTCCTCGTCCTGCTCGAGGTGCTGCAGCTCCTGCACGAGGCGTTCCGCCCGTCGACAGACCGTGCGGGCGAGGTGGAGCCAGGCGGCACCGGGCTCCCCGCCCGGCAAGATGAACGAGCTCAGCGGCTCCAGCTCGCCGTTGGCCTCGTCGATCCACTGCTCGAGCCGCCCGATGTAGGCGTCCGTGATGCGCAGGCGGTCTCCGGCGTCCCCGGGAACGCACAGATCCGCGCCGACGTCGAAGAGGTCGTTCTGGACCTGGCGCAGCCGCTCGCCGAGCGGCGCGGGGAGCTCCTGGGTGAGTGCGAGCCCGAGCACGGAGGACGTCTCGTCGACGGTCCCGTAGGAGGCGATCCGCACGTGATGCTTCGGAAGACGCGTCCCGTCGCCGAGCCCGGTCGTGCCGTCGTCCCCGGAGCGCGTGTAGATGTTCGAGAGGTGGACCATGGGCGGCGGATCGTACCCGCTGACCCCAGCGCGCCGCGAAAAAAGGACGTCGTGAACGGCCCGTCCAGAGCCAAGCGGGATCAGCGCAAGTGGATCACGCCCGGAGCCGGTCGCCGCGCGGGATCGAGGTCCGTGATCACCAGCTCCTCCTCGCCCGCGGCCCCGCCCACGGCGACCCGCACGCTCCAGGTCCCGGTGCGGAGCCCCTGGACGTGCACCTGTCCCTGCCAGACGCGCACGACTCCCCGGAAGAGAGCCCCGTCGGCGTCGCGCACCTCGACCTCGACCCGCTCGTCCGCGGACGGAGCGGGCTCGATCCGGAGCGTCCACGCGGTCCCCGGCTCCAGGTCGACCGCGAGCTCCGTCACGGAACCCGCCCGCACCGAGACGGCGTGCTCCGAGAGAGCCACGCGGTTTCCCGAGGTGCGGACCACGTAGGTCCCGGGCGCGAGCGAGAAGCTCGCGTCCTTCCCACCGCGCTCGGCCACCGTGCGGCCCGCGTCGTCGAACAAGCGCACGATGCCGGACAGCTGCGGCTCGGTCTCCGGAGCACGCTGCGTCACCTCGAGCACGCCCGCGCGCAGGAGCTCCAGCGCCGGCAGCTCGCGACGCTCGCGCGCGGCGAGCTCGAACCGGAGCGGAGCCTCGGCGACGAAGCCCGGCGCCTGCACCGAGACCTCGTAGGCACCGGGCGGGAGCGGCCCGAGCGCGAAGCGACGCGTGAGCGGATCGGGGTAGAGTGTGCGGGCGAACGAGGTCCCGGAGTCTTCCTCCGCGCGCGCCGCCGCCACGGTCACGGAGATCCCCGCGAGGTCCATCGTCCCGGCGACCGTGCCCTGCACGTGCGCCGACGGGAGGGCCTCCACGGGGACCACGAGCTCGACGTGCCCCCCGGGTTCCGGCGCGGCCGGTGACAGGAAAGGCGGCGCCTCGAAGGGGCGCGGCAGGCGCACCTCGAAGAGGAACGACTCGCCGGCGGTGGTCGTCAGGCGGAAGCTCCCGTCCGCCTCGCTGCGCGTCTCGTGGATCCACAGCCCCGGCTGGTCCGGGCGCACGAGGGCGACGAGCCAGCCCTCGAGCGGTGCTCCCTCGGAGTCGTGCAGCGTCCCCGTCAGCTCCTCCTGGAACGCGAGCTCGGGATCCCAGCGCACGCGTCGCTCGTCCGTCGTCAGCTCGAACCGCTGGTTCAAGCTCTGGAGATCCGATCGCGAGGCGCGCAGGCGGACGCTGCCGGGGGGAACGCCGTCGAGGACGTAGGCGCCGGCCTCGTCGGTCTCGGTCGAGGTCCGCTCCCGCGCGCGCAGCCCCCAGACCGCCCCCACGGTCACGCCCGAGGCCACGGCCCCGGCGGGAACGCGGACCGTGCCCGCGACCTCGACGCCGCGCTCGAGCACGAAGTCGATCGAGGAGCGACCCGCGTTCCAGCGGAACGAGCGGACGTCGAGCACATGGCCCTGGAGACGGCAGCTCGCGCTCTCCGTGGAGAGCGGGACGCGGTCGCAGCGAAAGCGCCCGGCCGCGTCGCTGAGGACCTCGATCTCCGCGGGCGTGTCGAACGGGAACCCCTCCCGCGTCACGCCGTGCCCGCGACCGTACTGGTCGTGGTTCTCGAGCACGATGCGCGCGCCGACGAGCGGTCGCCCGGCCCCGTCCGTCACCGTTCCGGTGAGCGTCCCCGCGCGGGCGTGCAGACGGAACACCGGAGCGAGACGCTCGCCCGGGCCGGCACGGACCGACCAGGAACCGGAGGTCTCGAAGCCGGGAGCACGGGCAGCGATCTCCGTCCAGGGTCCTTCCGACCTCCAGGGCGCGAGGTCCCGCAGGGTGAACCGCCCCGCCGCGTCGGAGCGCGTGAGGACGCGGTGGCCGAGTCGATCGCGCCGGTCGGCCTCCAGGAACACCTCGGCCCCCGCGACCGGACGATCGTCCGGGTCGAGCACGAGACCCTCCACGTGGACGCCCGCGGTCACCGCGAGCACGAGCTCCGTCGTCCGCCCCGCGTCCACCCGGAAGGGACGACTCCCGTAGCCGTAGGGTGCGCAGGTCCACTCCCCCGGAGCGAGGGACGGCGCCAGGAAGCGGCCGTCCGCATCGGCCTCGAACGGCACGACGCCGTCGGCCCCGTCCGCCCGCGCGGCCTCCCCAGGACGGAGCTCGCCCCGCAGGCCGGCCGCCGGCGCCCCG
>CAZDYS010000106.1:0-10216 GCA_964509445.1 uncultured Planctomycetaceae bacterium | reverse complement strand
GGGGCGGCCGCGGCACGAAGCCACCGCCACAGTGGGGGCACCGGCCGGCGAGACGCTCCTCCACGCACTGCACGCAGAACGTGGAGGAGCGTCTCGCCGGGCGTCGGTCGAGTCCGGCGGCAGGTCGACGTCGCAGCACTCGCAGTTGGGGCGCATTTCGAGCATGGGGAGAATCGTGCGCTTTCCGGCCGCCCGGGGCCATTCCCGAGCCCTCCGGGAGGCCCCTGGACGAAACCGGGCAGGTCCGCCGGGATGTCCTGGCGAGGCGCTCCAACCCCTTGGTATGGATGGCCTTGGGATTCCCGAACCGGGAACCGATAGGGGAGGCGCTGGCTTCTCTGGCCGGCTTCCCTCCCCGTCCAAGGAGAGACCTCGATGTGGCTGTTCCTCGTTCTCGCTCTCGTCGCCGCCGTCGCCCTCTACTTCGCCGGTAGAACCTGGCTCGGCTGGGTCGTCCCCCTCGCGCTCCTGTTCGCGGGACGCTGGTTCACGGCCGACCCCGAGGCGATCGGGTCTCCGTTCCTGATCTCGTTCTTCGCCTTCGCGGGGATCGCGACGATCGCAGGGGTCCCGCTGCTGCGGCGCGAGCTCTTCACGCGCTTCCTGCTGCCGCTGATCGCGCCGATCCTCCCGCGCATGAGCGAGACCGAGCGGGTCGCCCTGGAGGCGGGGACCGTCTGGTGGGAGGCCGAGTTCTTCTCGGGAGACCCGAACTGGAAGAAGCTGCACGCGTTCGACCTCCAGGAGCTGTCGGACGACGAGCGCGCCTTCCTCGACGGCCCCTGCGAGCAGGCCTGCGCGATGGTCGACGAGTGGGACGCGCTGCAGGCCGGCGACCTGCCGTCCGAGGTGTGGCAGTTCCTGAAGGACGAGGGCTTCTTCGGGATGATCATCCCCAAGGAGTTCGGCGGGCTGGGCTTCTCCGCAGCGGGACACTCCGCGGTCATCGCCAAGCTCGCGAGCCGCTCCGTCCCGCTCTGCGTGACGGTCATGGTCCCGAACTCGCTCGGCCCGGCGGAGCTGTTGCTGCACTACGGCACCGACGAGCAGAAGCAGGACTACCTGCCGCGCCTGGCGAGCGGCGAGGAGATGCCCTGCTTCGCGCTGACGGAGCCGGGGGCCGGCAGCGACGCGGGCGCCATGGTCTCGGACGGCGTCGTGTGCGAAGGGACCTTCGGCGGACGCAAGGTCCTGGGCATGAAGCTCAACTGGGACAAGCGCTACATCACGCTCGCTCCGGTGGCCTCGGTCCTCGGACTCGCGTTCAAGCTGCGCGACCCGGACCACCTCCTGGGAGACGTCGAGGAGCTCGGCATCACCTGCGCGCTGGTCCCCACGGACCTTCCGGGAATCGAGATCGGCGAGCGCCACGACCCCCTGGGCGCGGCGTTCATGAACGGCCCGACGCGCGGCGAGGACGTGTTCGTGCCGCTGGACTCGATCATCGGCGGACGCGCGAACGCGGGCCGCGGGTGGATGATGCTGATGCAGACGCTGTCCGCGGGACGCGGCATCTCGCTGCCCTCGATGGCAGCCGGCTCCGCGCAGCTCGCGACGCGAACGACCGGCGCGTACACCAGCATCCGCAAGCAGTTCAACACGGAGATCGGCAAGTTCGAGGGGATCGAAGCTCCGCTCGCCCGCATCGCCGGCTTCACCTACGCGATGGACGCGGCGCGCCGCATGACCGTGGGAGCGGTCGACGCGGGCGAGAAGCCCGCCGTCGCGTCCGCCATCGTCAAGTGCTACCTGACCGAAGCGATGCGCGTCACGATCAACGACGCGATGGACATCATCGGAGGGGCGGGGATCTCGATGGGACCGCGCAACGTGCTGGGCGGTGCCTACCGGGCTCTGCCGATCGGCATCACCGTCGAGGGCGCGAACATCCTGACCCGCTCGATGATCATCTTCGGGCAGGGCGCGATCCGCTGTCACCCGTACGTGCAGGAGGAGATGCGCGGCGCGCTCGAGGACGACCTGATCGCCTTCGACCGCTCGTTCTTCGGGCACGTCGGCTTCGTCTTCCAGAGCGCCGCGCGCTCCCTGGTCCACGGTCTGACGGGATCGGCCTTCGCGTCCTCCCCGACGAGCGACCCGACGGCGCGCTACTACAAGCGCCTCGCCCGCATGTCGAGCGCGTTCGCGCTCCTCGGGGACGCCTGCATGGGGACCCTGGGCGGCTCCCTCAAGCGCAAGGAGGCGATCACGGGTCGCCTGTCGGACGCGCTCGCGTGGATGTTCATCGCCTCGAGCGCGCTCAAGCGCTTCCACGACGAGGGCCGCGCGAAGAGCGACCTCCCGGTCGTGTCCTGGGCCTGCGAGCACGCGCTGTACGAGGCACAGACGGCGCTGGACGGGGTCCTGCGCAACCTCCCGCTGCGGATCGCCGCGGTGCTCCTGCGCCCGGTCGTGTTCCCGCTCGGCCTGCGCTGGTCGCCGCCCTCGGACCGCCTGTCCGCCCGCGTCGCGCGTGCGCTGCAGAACGGGGGCGAGCTGCGCGAGCGCCTCACGACCGGCATCTACGTCCCGCAGGACGGCGAGCCCGGGCTCGGACTCTACGAACAGACGCTGGAGCGCATCGTCGCCGCCGCGCCGGCCTTCCAGAAGCTGCGGAAGGCGGTCAAGGAGCGTCGCCTGGACAAGGCGCCGAAGGCCACGCTGGTCCAGCGCGCAGCCGATCAGGGCATCCTGACCCGCGAAGAGCAGGCGAGCATCGAGGCGGCCGAGGAGGCCCGCACCGAGGCCGTCCGCGTGGACGCGTTCTCTCAGCGCGAGGTGACGGCCATCCGCGCCTGAAGCGCGCACGGAACCGTGGGCGAGGGGTAGACTGAGGGCGCTCCGCTCCTTTCACCCCCCCATGGACGACGAGCACCGACCTTCCGACTCCGGCCCTCCCGGCGCCGAGGAGGCGCTGAGGATCCTCAACGCCTTCGCGGTCTCGCTGCTGATGCAGCGGGACCTGCCCGATCTCCTGTGGAGCATCGCGCGCAACGCGGGCAAGCTCCTCGGCTTCGAGGACTGCGTGCTGTACCTGCGCCGCGGCGAAGAGCTCGACCAGATTGCGGCCTTCGGTCCGAAGAACCCCGAGGGGCGGCGCATCGACAACCCGATCTGCCTCCCCGTCGGAGTCGGGGTCGTCGGCCGCGTCGCCGAGACCGGCCAGCCGCGCATCGTCCAGGACACGCGTCTCGAGCCGGGGTACGTGAGCGACAGCTTCCAGGGCACCGCGGAGCTCGCGGTCCCGGTGATCTACCAGGATCAGGTCATCGCGGTCATCGACTCCGAGCGCTCGGAACCGGGAGCGTTCTCCGACCGCGACCTCGAGCTGCTCGTCAGCATGGCCAACATCGCGGCGCCGCGGATCGCCTCGGCGCTGGAGGAGGACCAGCGACGCAAGGTCGAGCGGGAGCTCCAGCGCGCGAAGGCGGAGCTGGAAGAGCGCGTCGCTCGCCGGACGGAGCGGCTGCAGGAAGCCGTCCGCACGCTGGAAGAGGAGGCCCGCGAGCGCGAACGGGCCGAGTCGCAGCTCGAGAGCGAGCGGACCCTCCTGCGCCTGACCCTCGACTCGATCGAGGAGGGCATGTTCGTGACGGACCGGGAGGACCGCATCGTCCTCGCGAGCGCCGCGGCCCTCGAGATGACGGGGTGGACGCACGCGGAGGCCATCGGACGACCGGTGCGAGAGGTCTACCGGAGCTTCCGGACGGCCGAGGACCCCGAGCCGGCTCCGCTCGCGCTCTCCTCCGAGGACGCCGGACGAGCTGTGCGTCGCGTCCTCCGCGACCGCAACGGGCGCGAACGCATCCTGACGGAGCTCGTCGGACCGATTCCCCAGCACGGACTCGTCGTGGTGTTCCGGGACGTCACGCTCGAGCGAGCGTTGGAAGAGGAAGCGCGCAAGGCGCGGCACATGGAGTCGCTCGGCATCCTCGCCGGAGGCATCGCGCACGACTTCAACAACGTGCTCACGAGCATCCTCGGCTGCGTGAACCTGGCGCAGCTCTCGGACCTCGCGCCGGACGTCCAGGAAGCCCTCGGCGACGCCGAGCGCGGCTGCCTCACGGCCCGCGGCCTGACGAAGCAGCTCCTGACGTTCGCGAAGGGAGGCTCACCCGTGAAGAGCACGCAGGGCATCGGGGAGCTCGTGCGCGAGTCCGTCCGCCTCTGCCTGCACGGCTCCCCCGTCACGGCCTCCGTGGAGCTGGACTCGGACCTGGACCTGGTGGACATGGACCCGGTCCAGATCGCGCAGGTCCTGAACAACCTCGTACTGAACGCCGTGCAGGCGATGCCCGAGGGCGGAGTCGTCGAGATCCGAGGCAGCAACGAGCACGATGGATCCGGGGAGCGCGTCGTCGCGCTCCGCGTGACCGACAGCGGTCCCGGGATCTCCGAGAGCGAGGCCGCGCGCATCTTCGACCCGTACTTCACGACGAAGAACGAGCACAGCGGCCTCGGGCTCGCCACGTCCTATTGGATCATCAAGCGTCACGGCGGCTCCCTGCGGCTGGTCGACACGTCGCCGCGCGGGACCACCTTCGAGCTCCTGTTGGCCGCGAGCCGCGAACCGACCATTCAGCCGGCCCCCAAGCGGGACGATCCGCGGCTCGGCGCGCTGCGCCTGCTCCTGATGGACGACGAGGACGCGGTCCGTGACTCGATCGGAAAGATGCTGCGCTACCTCGGCCAGGACGTCGTGCTGACGAGCAAGGGCGAGGAGGCGATCGAGGCCTTCGGACGCGCCCGGGAAGAAGGGCGTCCGTTCGACGCGGTCCTGCTCGACCTCACGGTGCGCGGCGGCATGGGCGGGCAGCGCACGCTGGAGCGGCTGCGCGAGCTGGACCCGTCCGTCACGGCCATCGTGATCAGCGGCTACTCGGACTCCGCCGTCCTGGCGAACCACGAGCGGCACGGCTTCGTCGGTCGACTCGAGAAGCCGTTCCGCCTCACGCAGCTCAAGAGCGTCCTCGCGGGCCTGCAAGGGGCCCCGGCGGAGAAGACGCGGACCTAGCCGGTCCCGCGAGAGGGCCTTCGAGCCAGGGCGAGCGACCGCCCTGGCCGAGACGACTCACGCGGCGGACCGCTAGCCGAAGCGCTCGCCGTAGGCTTCCTCGTGGAAGCCGACGAGCATCGTCTTGCCCGCCCGAATCGTGGGCGCCCGCAGGTTGCCCGAGGGGCCGATGACGGCCTTCTGGAAGTCCTCGTCGGTGACGGAGCTCTCCTTCAGGTCGAAGCGCAACACCTTCTTGCCGCGCGCGACGACGACCTGGGTGGCTCCGCCGAAGACCTCGTCGAGATCCGCGGGACCGAACTTCTCCTTGCCTGCATTCACCGTTTCACGAACGGTGACGTCCACGCCTTCGAGGAAGGCGTCGGACCGCTTGCAGCTCGTTCAGCCCTTGCGGTGGTAGTACCAGTCGATCTTCTTGCCCATGGCGGCTCCGTGGTTGTGGTGGGTCGGAAGCGCGGAGTCTAGCGAATGCGCGACATGCGGTCGTGCGCGCGGCGGCGAACTCGTGACCACGGGCGCAGGCGCACGTCGGAAGTCGCGCTCGACCGAGCCTGCCTCCGAACGCGCCCCGCCGCGCGTCGGGATCAGTCGTCGACGCTGATGCTGGAGGGCACGAGGTCGAGCATGTCGCCGTCGCCGTTGCGGTCCTCTCCGGCCATGGCCTCGTCCACGAAGAACACGACGCGCTCGTCGCCTCGCACCACGGCGGGCTCGAGCAGGTTGTTCAGCACGTCGACGAAGTACAGACGGCCGAGGGGGAAGATGCTGTGGCGCAGCAGCACCATGTCCGTCTCGTCCCCGTCCTCGTTGATGTCGCGCCCCTGCTCGGCCTCGCTCGCGCGGAAGAACGCGCTGTTGCCGAGGACGACCATGCCGACGTTGAACGACTCGGCGGCGAAGCAGTAGCCGGTCCACTCCACCTCGTCCGCCGCACCCGGAGCAAAGCGCGCGGCCACTGCGAAGACGTCGTCGGTGTCGGTGTCGCCGCTGTTGCAGGCGAACCCGATCCGCTCCTCCTCGTCCCCGCACAGGAACCCGCCCTTGGTCGGATCCTCGACGAACCAGGCGGCGCCGAGCGGCGTGCCGTTGGAGGAACGCGTCACGGCGGTCCACTCGGCGGTGTCCCCGTCGAAGGGATCGATCCAGGCGATGACGTCGCGGATGGCGGTGAAGCCGTCCCAGTCGCGCTCGTCGTCGGACTCGGAGATCACGGCGACGATGCGGCGACTGACCTCCGCGACGCCTTCGAAGCCGCCCGCCACGTCGGCGATCGCGACCATGTTGTCGAGCTCCGTGTGCACGTCGAAGCTGGTCGGAAGCGCCTCGCCCCAGCGCAGCACGTCGTCGTCGCGGTCTCCATCGCCGTTCAGGGAGCAGGACCCCTCGTCGTCCTCGTCGCTGAGGGTGCCGACGACGTACCGGCCGCTGTTCTCGAGCACGAACAGGCGATCGTCCCCGACCAGCCCCGTGTTGACCGGAGGCGTGGTGACCGGGTCGGCGTCCCAGTCCGCGAACATCAGGTAGTGCAGCACCTCGTCGTCGGTGTCGGTGTCGTTGAAGCCGGCACAGTGGGTCGGCTGCCACTCCACGTCGAAGAGTGTGGGATGGTTGAGGTTGGTCGCTCCCTGGTCCTCCTCGCTGACCAGGAACGCGACGACCCAGTCCGTCTCGCCGGCGACCCCGTTCGCCCGGACCGGGGCGTCGTCGTCGACCGCCAGTCCCACGTTGCGGATGCGGTTCCCGGTGCTGGTGGTGTCGAGCAGCGCGAGCACCTCGTCCGTCTGGTCCCCGTCTCCGTTCAGGTCGGCTCCCTCGTCCTCCTCGTCCTGAAGGAGGAACATCAACCCCTCGTCGACGGCCAGCACCTCCGGATCGAGCCCTGCGCCAGGCTGCACGAACACGGCGAACAGGGTCGTCGGCTGCGTCTCGCGGATGTAGCAGAGGCGCGATTCGTCCGGCACCGGCGGCAGCGTGGGGTCGATCGTGAAGTAGAGACGCTCGTCGTCGTAGGTGGCGATCGAGGTACGCCCGACGCTCGCGAGGAACGTGGTCACCCCGCTCGAGAGCGACCAGTGCAGGAGGACGGTCTCGTCGGTGTCCATGTCCCCGCTCCAGTCGACGCCGTCCTCGGCCTCGTCGACCACCATGTAGACGTTCTCCTCGAGCAGCTCGACGCGCAGCGAGGCCGCCAGCGGGTAGGTCGTGTTGTTGCGGCCGTCGTGAGCGATCGCGACGCGGTCCATCGTGTCGCCGTCGAGGTTCAGGTCGACGCCGCCCTCGGTCTCCGAGGCGAGATAGACCGACCAGCGCTCTCCGGCCACGACCTCGGCCCCACTCGCCACGGCGTGGGGCAGACGCTGCGAAGGCGCGACGAACAGGCCCCCGACCACCTCGGGATCGTCGGAGCTGTCACTGCAAGCCGTGGAGAGGACCAGCGCGCCGAGGAGCGCGATCGAGAGGGAGTGCTTCATGACGGGGGGAGCAGTGGGTCGCGCGGAGTCGTCGGAACCGCCCGCGACGGGCGAACACCGAACGAAGGAGGAGCGTGCTCAGTCTCGCGCCGCGGAGGGACACGCGCCACCGGATCCGCTCCTTTTGCAGGCCCCGCGAGAGTGCGCGTTCGCGCACCCCGGGCTCCGTCGTCAGAGAGCCCCTTCCAGCGCCAGCAGCGCCTCCTTGCGCCCGAGACCCCCACCGTAGCCCGTGAGCGAACCGTCGCTTCCGACGACCCGATGGCAGGGAATCACCACTGACACCGGATTCGCGCCGTTCGCGGCACCGACGGCGCGCGCAGCGCCGGGCTTGCCGACGCGACGCGCGAGCTGCGCGTAGGTCCAGGTCTTCCCGAAGGGGATCTTCGCGAGCTCGCGCCAGACGCGACGCTGGAAGGCCGTCCCCTCCGGCGCGACGTCGAGATCGAAGGTCGTGCGCTTGCCCGCGAAGTACTCGCGCAGGGCGCGCAACACGGGCCGCAGCCGCGCCTTGTTCCAAAGGAGCTCGTGGCCCTGCTCTCGGTAACGCTCGACCAGATCGTCCTCGTCGACCGGCGCGTTCCGGCCTCCCTCGAAGTCGAGCTGCACGAGGCGCCCGTCCTCGTCCACGACGGCCCACAGGTCCCCGTGCGGACTCTTCACCCGCTGTCCGTATCGCTTGCTCATCGAATCCTCCTGATCGTCGGGTCTCGCTTCGGCGCCCCTCTAGCCGTCGTCCCCGAGGCTGCGCCACAGGTGGAAGGTGGCGAGGCTCCGGTGCGGAGCGAACACCTCCATCTTCTCGACGGTCCCCGTCGCGTCGGGTCGCGCTTCGAGACCGAAGAAGTTCTGGATCGCCTGGACCAGCGCGACGTCCCCCACGGGGACGCAGTCCTCCAGGCCGAAGGAGCGCATGAGGAGGTAGTTCACGGACCAGGGCCCGAGACCCCGGATCGCGAGCAACGTCTCCTCGACGCGCCCCGCGGGCGCCTCGCGAAGGCCCTCGAGGTCGAGCGATCCGGTCGCGATGCGTCGCGCGGAGTCGACCACGTACTCGGCCTTGCGGCGGGAGTACTGACGCGCCTGCAGGTCCTCGATCGAGACCTGCGCGACCTCCTCCGGCGTGGGGTGCACGAGGAACTCCGGCTCGCCAGGGACGCTCCGCCCGACCCGCTCGATCAGCCGCGCGCGACAGGTGGCCGCGAAGCTCACGTTCACCTGCTGACCGACGACGACCCAGACGAGGCCTTCGAAGGCGTCGGCCGTGAGCGGGATGCGCAGACCTTCGCGCCCGCGCACGAGCGGCGCGAGCCCCGCCGTCCGCTTCATCCGTCGCTCGAAGGGCCCCGGGTCGACGCCCAGCCCGAGCAGCCGCAGGACCGCGGTGTGCGCGGCGACCGCCATCGCTCGACTCGGCTTGCGTGCACACCGGATGCGGACCTGCACGCGGCGTGAGGAGAAGCGAAGCTCGAGCACGGCCGGCCGGCCCGCCAGATCGAGCGCCTTGGCCGCACGGTTCCCGTCGCTGCGCTCGGTCCGTCCCTCCCGATCGCGGCCGAACATGCCGAGCACGCTCTCGTTGCGGTAGTCCCGCGGGAGTGTCAGGGAGAACTCCGAGGCGCTGGCGAGCTTGCGGTAGGCCCCCGGCGTCGTGCACAGGCGCGCGGCGAACGCCTCGTGGAACGCGGAGGAGCTGTCGAAGCCCGCCTCCAGGGCCACGTCGAGCACCGTGCGCTTCGTGCGCACCAGACGGTCGGCCGCGAAGCGGACGCGTGCTCGCTGCAGATAGGCGGCCGGCGTGGTGTGGTAGTGGCGACGGAAGAGCTCGTTGAGCTTGGTCGCGCCGAAGCCTGTCTCTCGCCGCAGGTCCGGCACGCCCGCGAAGCTGCCGGGCTCGGAGCGAACGCGCTCCGCGAGCGCTTCGACGGCCTCTCGATCCGGGTCGTAGCCGCGGTAGAAGTGATCGGGCTTGCAGCGTCGGCAGGCCCGCAGTCCCCCCGCGCGCGCCCCTTCCTCGTCGCGGAAGAACCGCACGTTCTCGTCCTTCGGGGTGCGCGCCGGACAGCTGGGCAAGCAGTAGATCCCGGTCGACAGCACGCCCACGACGAACCGTCCGTCGTCCGCGGGGTCCTTGGCCTTCCAGCGCGCGAGCGTCTCGGCGCGGTCGATCGACGAGTCGTCCTTCGGCTTCACCCGCGCATTAGAGACGCTCTCCGTCGCGCGTTCCTCCGTTTCTCACCGCTGGAATCGCGAAGCGCAGCGGGACGGGGCGCCGGGCGGGCGGCCTCCGGTTTCGCGGAGAGCCACCGGATGCCCGGCACCCACTTTTCACCCCACTCCGGCCTCAGCGTCGCCGGCCTTGCGCAGCCAGGATCGGATCGAGTCCGCGTGCCAGCCGCTGCAAGTCCTCGGGACGTAGGGCCTGCTCCTTGTCGCACAGCGCTTCCTCCGGGTTCGGGTGCATCTCGACGATGAGCCCGTCGGCGCCGGCCGCCGCGGCCGCCCAGGCGAGCGGCGTGACGAGGCTGCGCACCCCCGCCGCATGGGAGGGATCGACGATCACCGGCAGGTGGGTGCGCTGCTTGAGCACCGGGATCGCCGAGACGTCCAGGGTCGAGCGCGTCGCGGTCTCGAAGGTTCGAATCCCCCTCTCGCACAGCACCACCCGCGCGTTGCCCGCGGCGAGCACGTACTCCGCGGCCAGGAGGAGCTCCTCGAGCGTCGCCGACAG
>CAZDYS010000105.1:0-10245 GCA_964509445.1 uncultured Planctomycetaceae bacterium | reverse complement strand
ACCTGGCAGGCCTGGCGTACCGGGCGGGAGAAGCCCTGGGGGACCGCGAGCGCGGACGAGCTGCGCGAGCGCTTCGCGGAGCTGCCCCGCTAGGAGCGCGCTGCCCGCCCGCGGCGGGGCTCTCGCGCGGGCCGTCCTCCGGTCCTCCGCGCACGCCACGACTCTCTTACAGACATCGTTGCCACCTCCGCGCCGCGCCGCCGACTGAGGCGTCGTTCCACGACCAGTCACCCGTCCCCGGCCGCGTGGGCGGACATCGAGCTGGCTCGGCTTGGCGAGATGCCGGGCCGGCATGCCAAGAGAGGGGGGCGAGTCGGAGAGCAGGGCGGTTCGATCCCCTCGACCGTCACGCCGGTGTAAGGCGTGCTCTCCCTCTCCCCTGGGAGGCGCGCGCGGGAGCCATCCCGGGCGCGCCCCCCTTAATTCTCCGACGTTCGCTCCCTCGGGTACGGGCCTTCGGCGGTACTCTCCACCCTCGGTCCCGGCGAGGGGACCGTCGTCGACGCGAATACCGCGGCGTGCCCCGCGAAACGGGTCGACCACGGAGCTCCCTGCCACCAGAAACGAACCCAGCCATGCTCTCTACACTGCTCTTCTCCCTGGCCCCGTCCCTCGTCCCCGCGATGCCCGCCGCGACCCCGGTCGCCCTGGTGCAGGAGGACGACGTCGCCGCACAGATCGCCGCCTGCGGCGAGGACGTCGCCAAGCTCGAGGCGCTCGCCACGTCGTTCGAGGAAGCCGAGGACAAGTCCTCCGCGCGTGCCTGCTACAACCGCATCCTCGAGATCGACGACATGCACGAGAAGGCGCACAAAGCGTTGCGCCACCACTTCTACGCCGACCAGTGGTTCACCAGCTACGCCGCTCTTTCCAAGTTCCGTCGGGAAGAGGCGAAGATGATGAAGGAGAAGTACGGCAAGGTCCGCTACAACGACGAGTGGGTCCTCGAGAGCGAGCTGCCCTTCCTGCGGATGGGCTGGCAGAAGGACGACAGCGGTACCTTCGTCAACCCGGCGATCGCCGCGCGCAAGGCGATCGTCGCCGAGCACGAGGCCGCGGGCCACAAGCTCCGCACGGAGGACTCCACCTGGATCGCCAAGGAGGACTTCCCGAAGTGGGAAGAGCAGAAGTACCTCGTCGACGGGGAGTGGGTGACGAAGGCCGAGGCCAACGCGCACCACGCGGAGATCGACACGCCCTGGCTGTACCAGGGGCAGCACTTCGTGGCGGTCACGACCACGGACGTCGACACCGCCGCCTGGGTCGCCTGGTACGCCGACGGTACCTACCGCAGCCTCTACAAGATCTTCGGCGTCTACCCGGACGACAAGCCGAAGTTCGCCTGCCTCAGTAGCCTCACGCAGTACAACGAGTTCGCCGCCGGGGACCAGGCCGCGCAGCGCCAGGCGACTGAGTCCACGGGCTTCTCGTCCTGCCACTACTCGTACCTCGCGGACCTGTGGTTCGACGTCTCGAACCAGGAGCTGCCCGAGTACGTCGGCGGTGGCGTCGGCTACTTCGACGTCAACGACCCGAGCATGCAGCCCTGGGGTCCGTACTCCGTCCGCCACGCCGCGGGTCTCTCCTACGTCGAGAGCATCGACCGCGCCTGGGGCATCATCAGCCAGTTCCTGACCGGCGGTGCGCAGGGCGGCAACGTCTCGCCCGACATGATGTGGGACGAGAAGCGCATCCCGAAGTGGCTCGCCTACGGCGCCGCCTCCTACGTCGAGCGCTTCTTCAAGGACGAGAGCAACGAAGAGGACCCGTGGGCCATCCAGGTCTGGTCGATGGGCCAGCTGGCGAACACCGGCAACGGCAAGCTCGACCCGCTGGAGGACATCTTCCGCCTGCCGCTCGACCTGGCCGACCTCGAGGCCTCGACCCGCTACATCCACCAGGCCGGTCTCGTGACGGCCTTCATGATGCACGGCGACTGCAAGCCGGTCATGGACGCGCACATGGCGTTCAAGAAGGCCATGCAGTCCGGTGAGAGCACCGCGGAGTCGGTCGCCGCTCTCGAGCAGGCCCTGAAGGACAACCAGGACAAGCTGGTCGAGTTCAGCAGCATCAAGTTCGCCACCGAGGAGGAGCGCGCGAAGGCGGCTCCGACCGGCGAGGCCTTCTAGATCTCCCACGACATCACGTGGACGCCCCGCGGTTCTTCGGAGCCGCGGGGCGTTTCTGTTGTGGGGGAGGAGCGTCTCGTTCGCGAGCGCGTGCGGCCTAAGATGCCGCGATGCTTCGCCTTCTCGGTCTCGTCGTCGCCTGTGCCGTCGGTTGCCTGGTCGCCTGTCGCTCCACGGGGGCGGACGAGGACCGTCCTCCCAACATCGTCTACGTCCTCGCGGACGACCTCGGCTACGGGGAGCTCGGCAGCTACGGGCAGTCGAAGATCCGGACGCCCCACCTGGACCGGCTCGCGCGCGAGGGCATGCGCTTCACGCAGCACTACTCGGGCAGCCCCGTCTGCGCGCCCGCGCGCTGCGTGTTCCTCACCGGACGGCACACCGGTCGCTCCCTCGTCCGCGCGAACTCGGAGCGAGGTGGCTGGGGCCCCGACGAGCCCGAGGGCCAGTTCCCGCTTCCGCCGGGCACGCCGACCCTGAGTGGGCTCCTGCGCGACGCGGGCTACCGCACCGGCTGCGTCGGCAAGTGGGGTCTGGGCGGACCGGGGACCAGCGGTCACCCGAACCGGCAGGGCTTCGACTTCTTCTACGGCTACCTCTGCCAGCGCGTCGCCCACAACTACTACCCGACGCACCTGTGGCGCAACGAGGAGCGCGACGAGCTGCCGGGGAACGCCTGGTTCTCGGCCCACCAGCGCCTCGAGGCTCCGCTGGAGCGCGAGGCGGACTACCGCGAGCGCTACGCGAGCCGCGTCTACGCACCGGACCGCCTGATCGAGGAGGCGCTCGCGTTCGTGCGGCGCTCCCAGGACCGACCGTTCTTCCTGTGGTTCTCGACGCCCGTGCCCCACGTCGCGCTCCAGGTCCCCTCGCGGGAGCTCGACGCCTATCCCGCGGAGTGGGACGCGGAGCCCTACCTCGGGCAGAAGGGCTACCTGCCGCACCCCTCGCCGCGTCGCGCCTACGCCGCGATGATCTCGCGGCTCGACGCCGACGTCGGACGGATCCTCGCGCTCCTGGAGGAGCTGGGACTGGAGGAGGACACGATCGTCCTGTTCTCGAGCGACAACGGCCCGACCTTCAACGGCGGGACGGACTCGGCGTTCTTCGACAGCGCCGCCGGCCTCCGGGGTCTGAAGGCCTCGCTGTGGGAAGGAGGGATCCGCGTTCCTTTCCTCGCGCGCTGGCCCGGCCGCGTCGAGGCCGGTTCCGAGAGCGACCTGGTGTCGGGCTTCCCCGACGTGCTGCCCACGCTGCTCGAGCTCGCGGGCGCGAGCGGTGCCGAGCCGCCGACGGACGGGCTCTCGCTCGTCCCGACCCTGCTGGGAACCGGCGTCCAGGCGGAGCACGACGCGCTGTACTGGGAGTACCGGTCGCAGCAGGCGCTGCGCTTCGGCGACTGGAAGGCGCACCGTCGCGACCTGCGCAAGTCGGACCGCGTCGCGCTCTACGACCTTGCCGCGGACCCCGCGGAGACGACCGACGTGGCGGACGAACACCCGGAGCTCGTCGCCCGGGCGCGGGAGCTCATGGCCTCGCTGCGAACGCCCGACGCGAACTTCCCTCTGCTGGGGGTCGACCCGCCGAAGGCGGAGTGAGCGCTTCCGAGATGAGCAACGACAGCGGCTCCAGCCCCTTCGCACCGGACGGCGGTCCCATCGTGCTGGCCTTCGGCGGGAACGCGCTCCTGCCGGATCCGTTCCGTCCCGAGGAGCAGGACGCGCGCGCCCAGGAGCTCGCCGCCGCCGTGCTGCTGCTCTACCAGCGCTCCTCCGGCATCGTGCTGGTGCACGGCAACGGGCCGCAGGTGGGGATGATCCTCCTCCGTGTCGAGGAGACCCGAGAGCGCCTTCCGGACGAGCCCCTGGACGTGCTCGTGGCGGAGACCCAGGGCAGCATCGGCTACCGGCTCTCGCGTGCGCTGCGCAACGCGCTCGATCAGGCGCGCGCCCGCATCGGCGTCACGTCGATCCTGACCCAGGTCGTCGTGGACGAGGACGACGAGGCCTTCGCGAATCCGACCAAGCCCGTCGGTCCGTTCTACGCGTCGGGGACCGCCGCCTCCCTGCGCGAGGAGCGCGGCTGGAAGCTCGCGCACGAGGAGGGACGCGGCTGGCGTCGCGTCGTGGCGTCCCCGCGTCCGCTGCGGGTGATCGAGCGCGACGCGATCGAGGCTGCCGCGCGCGCCGGTGGCGTGGTGATCGCCGGGGGAGGCGGCGGGATCCCTGTCGTGGAGCGCGACGGCCGGCTACACGGCGCCGAGGCGGTGGTGGACAAGGACCGCACGGCCGCGCTCCTGGCCGGAGACCTCGGGACCTCGACCTTCGTCGTCCTGACCGGTGTCTCGCACGTCTCGCGCGGGTTCGGCACGCCGTCCGCCGAGCGCATCGCACGGATCGAGTGCTCCGACGCGCTTCGTCTCCTGGAGGAGGGCGAGTTCCCGCGCGGTTCGATGGGCCCGAAGGTCGAGGCGGTGTGCGACTACGTGCGAGCCACCGGCAGGCCGGCGGTGATCACCGACGTGACGCACCTCGGGGCGGCGCTCGCGGGAACGGACGGGACGTGGGTGCTGCCGGACCGCGCTACTTGACGACGAACCGCAGGCGGTCGACGTCCACGCGGCCCGAGGAGCCGGCCCCGGTCGCGACGATGCGCACGTACATGCGGCCGGCCGAGTCGATCCACCGCGTCGGGTTGGCGATGCCGAAGGTCGCGCTGTCCATGCTCGGAGCCGCGGGGATCGAGGTCGTCCCCACCTGGACCCAGGAGCCGTTCGGGTAGCTGCCGGAGCTCCAGTCGTAGAGCTCGAAGGTCTCGGTCCCGCCCCCGCAGTCGGTGTAGGCGCGCTCGTACTGGGCGGTCATCTGCGAGAGCGGAGCCCCCTCGAGTCCGTGGACGACGTACTCGACGACCACCTCGTTCGAGGCGTTGCGGGTGCAGCGGAACGTGTTCCCGTCGGAGCGGTACAGCTCGGCGAAGCCTCCGGTCACCACCCCGCCGTTCTTCGAGCCCGCCTCGACGGCGGCGAAGGCGAGGCCGTCCTCGCGATTCCATACGATCGCCCCGATGGTCGACCCGCCCTTGCGGAAGGTGATCGTCGTTCCGTTCGTGAGGCGGGCCGGGGCGAACTGCGCGGTCCGCCTCGAGCGACGAAGAGGCTGCAGGGTCCTGCCCTGTAGCTCGGCTTCGAGCGGGCCCCCTCCGTCGAACCCCACGCCGTGCAGTTTCAGCGGACGAAGCACGTCCCGCCGCAGCCCGGCGCCCGGTCCCGGTGTTCCCGAAGGCCGGGTCCAGCCCGCGCAGGGGGCCACGTAGGTCGCGCGCGCGGGGACGGCGCCTGTCGTGAGCCCGAGCAGTCGGTCGACCGCAGCGGCGGCGTCCACGCGTCCGTAGCTCGACCAGAAGCCGTAGCCGGGCTCGCTCAGGAGCACCGCGGTGTCCTCGATCGCCGAGCGGACCAGCTCGACCGACGCACCCGGGCGCACCGCCCGCAGCAGGGCGGCGATGCCGGCGACGTGAGGGGCGGAGCCCGAGGTCCCCTGGTAGCTCGTGGTGTAGCCGCCACCCGCCGTCGTCGTGCGCAGGTTGCGGCCGGGGGCCGAGACGTCGCACCAGCTCCCGTAGTTGGTGAAGAACGCACGGTCGTCGAAGGCGTTCTGCGTCGCCGCGACGCTGATTACCTCGTCGTAGGCGGCGGGATAGAGCGGGAGGATGCTGCCGGAGTTGCCGGCCGACGCCACCAGGACGACGCCGCGCTCGTTCGCGTAGCGCACCGCCGCGCGCTCCGCGGGCGTGACGCCGTCTCCGGAGAACGCCATGACCGCGACGTCGAAGCCCATGTCCCCGCAGTACAGGAGCGCGGGAACGATCGCGGAGTCGAAGAACAGGCCGCTGTCGTCACCGGCCTTGACCGCGACGAGCTGGCTCCAGGGAGCGACGCCCGTCACGCCCTGTCCGTTGTCCTGCTCGGCCCCGACCAGACCCGCCACCGGCGTTCCGTGCGCGTCCACGTCGTCCGGGTCCGCGTCGTCGTAGACGAAGTCGTACCCGTGCACGTCGTCCACGTAGCCGTTGCCGTCGTCGTCGATTCCGTTGCCCGGAATCTCGCCCGCGTTCGTCCAGAGGTTCGCGCTCAGGTCCGGGTGGGTGAGGTCGACTCCCGTGTCGACGACGGCGACCCGAACCGTGGGCGCGCCTCGGGTGGTGTCCCAGGCGTCGTCCGCCCGGATCGTCATCATGTGCCACATCGACGACCACTGGGGATCGTTCGGGGTGTAGGCCGCGCGACGCACGCGGTCCGGCGTGACGCTCAGGACCTCGCCGTGCCTCTGCAGCGCGACCGTGGTGCGCCACAGCTTCCCGTCGGGGATCTCGACCACGGACCAGGAGATCTGCGGGAAGTGGCGCAGCTCCGTCGCGCCCGCGGCGAGGAACGTGCTGTGCCGCAGCGAGTCGGAGACCCCTTCCGCCGTTCGGACCAGCAGCCGGTTCGGATGGATCGGCTGGTCGTCGAAGGCGGGCAGAGATTGGCCTTGAGCGAGCAGGGCCGCCGTGAGGAATCCCGCGAGGGTGGGCATGGCGCGTCTCCGAGCCGTCCCCGGTGGGGACGACGACGGGGCCTCATCCTAGCTCTCGGGCCCGGATCGCGCTCGGAAGCCCGCGCGCGGGCGCAGGCGTGCGCCCCAGGGGCCTCTCCAGGACGCTTTCTGCGCCAGAGGCGTCGCGAACGAGAGCCTCGCTCCGCGCGGAGAACGGTTCCGCCGACCGCCCATGCAGCCGCGTCTCCCTCGGGAGGCTATGGTCGCGCCTCCATGGAAGACACCGCCCACGAGTACTTCGGCGCGATGGTGGAGGAGTACGACTCCCTCCTCAGGCGCGCCGTCCCGCGCTACGACGAGATGATCGAGCGGGCGATCACCTACGTCCCGAGCGACAAGCGCGACGTGCTCGAGCTCGGCTGCGGAACCGGGAACTTCACCGTCGCTCTCTCGGCGCATCTCCCGCAGGCGGAGCTCACGCTGGTGGACGCCTCCGCGGAGATGCTCGCCTGCGCGCGCGGTCGGCTTCCCGCGGAGCGCCGCGTGCACTGCGTCGAGTCCCTGTTCGAGGAGCTCGTCCTCGAGCCCGCTTCGTTCGACCTGATCACCTCCTGCATCTCGCTCCACCACGTCGAGGACATGGGGAAGTTGATCGAGCGGCTCTTCGGGCTCCTGCGTCCGGGCGGGCACCTGCTCTACGCGGATCAGATGCGCGGAGGGACGGAGGCCTACCACGAGCTCAACTGGGGGCGCATGGTCGACTTCTGGAAGCGACCCGGGAACCTCCAGCCCGCCGAGATGGACAGCCTGACGGAGCATCGCGACCTGCACGACCACCACGTCAGCGTGATGGATCAGCTCGAGTGGATGCGCGCGGCCGGCTTCGTCGAGCTCGACTGCGTGTGGCGGAACTGGATGTGGGGCGTGCTCGCCGCGAAGCGCCCCGACGCCGGTTGAGTCGCGGCGCTAGTCGTTCGTGATGCGCCAGCGCCCTTCTTCGCGAACCAGCTGCAGCTCGACCTGCTGCGGCTCGTCGAGGATCGAGTAGCGCACCTCGACCGTCGCGCGGTCCCCGTCCAGGAGGACCGTCTCCGCCTCGATCGAGGCCAGCCAGGCGTCGATCTCGACGCCGTAGAGCGCGAGCGAACCGGTCAGCGCCGCGAAGAGCGGTCGGGCCCGCTCGAGCAACTCCTCGAAGGAGAGCGCGCGCAGCGACCGGAAGTCCTTCACTCCCGTGGCGCGGAGTCCCTCGCACACCAGCTCGATCACGCGCTTCGCCTTCTGCGGGTCGGCCAGGTCCTCGGTCAGGAAGCCGCCCAGGCTGTCGAGGACGACGCTGGCGTCCTCCTTCTGGTCGGGATTCAGGGACGTCTCGTTCGCGAGCCCTTCCTGGGCCATTCCCACGACCAGCGTCGACAGGAACGAGGCCTGCTCACGGTAGGCGGCGAGTTCCGGCTCGAGCTGCGCGAACAGCGTCTGTTCGGCCCCCTCGACCAGGAACATCTGCAGCGCGACGTTGAAGCCGAACTCCTCCTCCGGGTCGAGCTCACGCGTGCGCTCCTGGTCCCAGGCGTCGGAGAGCTCCTGCCACTCCTCCGTCGTCAACGTGTGGCGGAAGAAGCCCGCGAGGTCGTGCTGACGCAGGGACGCGACGGCGCTCGTCACGGTGGCGTGCGGGGGAGCGGGCTCCTCGCCACGCAGCACGACGCCGGCGAGCAGGGGGGCCGCGCAGAGCGGCACGGTCAGAAGCCATTTGGTGCTCATCGCTGGCCCGATCGCCCTTCCGGAGGCCCGCTCTTGAAGCGAACCGTCGGAATCAGGCGACGACGACCGTCTTCGCGTTCACGAACTCGTGCAGGCCGAGCCGCGAGCTCTCGCGGCCGTAGCCCGAATCGCGGATTCCGCCGAAGGGCAGGCGCGGATCCGACTTCACGAAGTCGTTCACGAAGCAGGAGCCGGCCTCCAGCTCGACCTCGGCGATCCGACGGCCTCGCTCGACGTCCCGCGTGAAGACGGCGGCGCCGAGCCCGAAGCTGGTGCCGTTCGCGACGCGCACCGCCTCGACCTCGTCGGCGACCGCGATCACGCTCGCGACGGGGCCGAACAGCTCCTCCGACCAGGCCGGCGCTCCGGGGCTCACGTTCGTCAGCACGGTGGGCGGATAGAACGCGCCCGGTCCGGCGGGGACGACCCCGCCGCAGGCGAGGACGGCGCCCTTCGCGACGCTCTCGTCCACCTGCCGCGCGAGGGCGTCGCGCAGGTCGAGGCGCGCCAGCGGGCCGAGGTCCGTCGCCTCGTCGAGGGGATCGCCCGTGCGCGAGGCGCGGAAGCGCTCGACCAGGCGCTCGGTGAACTCCGCTCGGACGGCGTCGACGACGAGGAAGCGCTTCGCGGCGATGCAGCTCTGTCCGGCGTTCAGCAGCCGGCTCGTGGCACAGGCTTCGAGCGCCAGGTCCAGGTCGGCGTCCTCGAGGATCAGGTAGGGGTCGCTGCCGCCGAGCTCGAGCACGGTGGGCTTCAGCGCGCGTCCGGCGAGCTCCGCGACGATGCGGCCGGCGCGCGTGCTGCCGGTCAGGGTCACGCCGGCGACGCGCGGGTCCGCGATCAGCGCGGGGACCTGGTCCACGTCGACGACCAGGCTCTGCACGAGGTCCTGCGGGAAGCCCGCCTCCGTCGCCATCCGCTCGAGAGCGAGCGAGGTCCCGGTCACGTTAGGGGCGTGCTTCAGGAGGAACCCGTTCCCGGCCATCAGGGCCGGCGCTCCGAAGCGCACGACCTGCCACAGCGGGAAGTTCCAGGGCATGATCGCGAGCACCACGCCCAGGGGCCGGTAGGCGACGTAGCTCGCACGGGCCTCGGTCTCGATCGCCTCCGCTGTCAGGTGGGCCTCGCCGTGCTCCGCGTAGTAGCGACAGGCGAGGGCGCACTTGCGCGCTTCGCCCACGCCCTCGCGCAGCGGCTTGCCCATCTCGCGAGCGATCCCCTCGGCCAGCTCCTGCGCTCGCTCCTCGAAGAGCTCGGCCCAGCGCAAGAGCGCGTGCGCGCGCTCCGAGAAGGACGAACGGCGCCAGTCCGCCTGCGCGCGATGCGTGCGTGCGAGCCGCTCGAGGGTCTCTTCCGGCTCCAGGGGCTCGAAGCTCGCGAAGACCTGGCCGTCGGTGGGGGAGATCGACTTCACGCGCGGGGATCCTAGCGAAAGCCCGCTCGTGTTCCCTCCGTGCCGCGCGGCGCGCCTTCCCCCAGGCGGCGCGCGCTCGCGCCGGTCGCGGCGCGAGTCCGGATTCCGGAGCACGGAGGGCCCACGACCGCTCTCCTCGGTGCGCGGACAGCGTGAGCGACCGGGAGCGACCCGAATCGATCCGCGCGTTCAGGAACCGGACAGCGGGCCTCGAGCACTCCAAGGAGCGGGCGGTCACCCGAGGCGAACTCGACGCTAGCACGCGTCCAAAATGTCGACAACCCGGCGCGCGACCGGGACCGGCCTCCCTGCGCGAGCCCGCGGTCCCGCACCGGGAAAAGCTGTCCCGGCGCGACCAGCGGCTCTGCGCCATCGTAGATCACGTAGGCCTCTGTCAACA
>CAZDYS010000104.1:0-10344 GCA_964509445.1 uncultured Planctomycetaceae bacterium | reverse complement strand
CGCAGCGAGGACCTGACCGGCGCGTTCCTCGCGTTCGCGCTGGAGCACCTGCCCGCCGGCGCGCTGCGCGAGCAGCTCGAGGCGCGTACGTCGTTCGAGGTGTTCGACCGTACGAGTCCCCGCAACGCGGAGTTCGCCGCGCGCGCACGCGTGCGGGTGATCTTCGGATCGGACGAGGCGGCACGCGCGATCGACGCGCTCCCGCACCCGCTGGACAGCGTCTCCTTCGCGTTCGTCGACCGCCGTTCGGAGGCCTGGATCGAGTCCGCGGCGCTGAGCGACGAGCTCCTCGACACGCTGCTCAAGGTCTTCGCGATCTACGGCCAGGCCGGCTGCACGTCCCCGCGTCGCGTGGTCCTCCTGGACGCGGCGGCCGGCGAGGCGACGCGCCTGCGGGACGCGCTGCTCGAGCGCTGGGAGCGCGTGCTGCGGGGTGGATCCGCTCCGCACGTGGCGTCCAGTTCCGTGCTGGGCTGGCAGTGGGCGCAGGCGGTCGGCTGGGACGCGCGGCTGGCGCCGGGGCACGCGGCCGTGCTCGCCTCGGGAGCGGTCACGCTCCCGGAGTTCGAGGCGCCCATGGGGCTGCCGGTGGTGGCCGCGTCGCTCGACGAAGCGATCGCCACCCTGCCGGAGAACATCCAGACGATCGGTCACGCGCTCGCGGATCCCGGAGATCCGCGCTGGCTCCGTCGGCTCGCGGGGCTGCGCGCGAAGCGGTTCGTCCCGCTGGCGCGCATGCACCACTTCGGGCCGCTGTGGGACGGCATCGACTTCTTCCGCGAGTGCTTCGACCAGGTGGAGGTGGGCACGTGATCCGTCGGCACGACTTCAACAGCGAGTGGTGCGGCCAGGAGGTCGGCATCGTCGCCGAGGACGCCTTCTTCGACCTTGCGGCTTCCGAACGGGACGAACAGCTTGCCCCCTGGGCCTGGGTGGAGGCGCGCTCCGGCGCCGCTCCGCAGGAGGCCGCCCGTCGTGCGGCCGCCGGCTTCTTCCAGGTCGACGTGCAGGTGCGCTTCCGGATCGGCCTCGCGCGCCTCGAGAGCTCGCCCAGCGTGGACCGGCTCGACGTCGTCTCCGCGGAGGAGGCGGAGCTCCACGTCGCGCCGGACGAGCTCGCCGACTTCGCGCACGAGCGCTTCCTGGCCGTCCCGGGGATCGACGCCGCTGCGCTGAATCGGCGCTACGCGCGCTGGGGAGCGGACCTGATCGCGAGCGATCCGGCCCTCGCTCTCGAGGTGCGGCTCGGCGACGTGCCCCAGGGCTGGTTCCTCTCGCGCAGGACCAGCGCCGGTCTCGAGCTCACGCTGGCGATGCTGCGGCGCGGCGCCGAGATCACCGGCCACCATCTCTACCACAAGGCCTTGCTCGCCTACGGAGCGCGCGGGGAGCGGGTCGGCGCGGCGGCCTTCAGCGTGACGAACACCGCCGTGCACAACGTCTACGCTTCCCTCGGTGCGCGCTTCCTCGAGCCCGAGGCGTGCTGGCTCTGGCACGCCTGAGGTTCAGGCCGAGGTCGGTCGCTCGCGCCGCGGCCAGAGCGACGGGAGCTCCGCGGTGAAGACCGCGAGCACGGGCACGAGCGGCATCAGGAAACGGACCTTGTAGGGGATCGTCAGCGCGGCCGTCAGGTAGTAGCCGACGAACAACGCCAGGAGCAGGTGCCCCGGCGAGCGGCGGAAGGTCGCGAGGGCGCCGACGAGTCCGCCCAGGACCAGCACGGTCCAGAGGACGCGTCCGGGCCAGCGCAGCGCGCGGAGCCAGGGCGGAGCGGGGTCGCCCCAGCGTTCCGTGAGCGCGCGCTCGAAGAACGAGGGGACCCGGAAGACGAGGGCCGTGAGCTTCCGGGCTTGGCCAGCCAGGACGGTCGCGAGGCCGGTCTCCTGGACGTGAGCGCGCAGCCGCTCCTCGGCGGCCGCCTCGCGCACCTCGTAGGTCTCGCCCGCGAGCATGTAGAGCTGGTGGAGGTCCGCACGGTCCTGTCGCTCGGAATCCGTCTGGAGCTCGCGCGGCTGGAGCTTCACGCCCATCTCGAGGTTCTTCCAGCGGTTGCCCGCGAGTCGCCACCCGTGGCCCGCCTCCTGGTTCGCGAGGAGCTGCGGGCCGATCACGGCGTAGGTCCCCACGAACAGGAGCGCTGCGCAGGACGCTCCGAACAGGATCCGCTGACGCCAGGGATCCTCGGGCCGCTGTACGAGGGGCGCGAGACCGACGAAGGCGGCGATCACGGGCACGAAGGCGTTCATGGTGCCCTTGAAGAGGAGGGCCATGCCGAGTGCGAGTCCGGCCACGAGGAGCGGCCAGCGCGCGCCGCCGCGCAGTGTGCGGAGCACGCACAGGAAAGCGATTCCGACGCAGAAGGCGTGCGGCACCTCCGCCCACAGCGTGTGCGCGTAGAACGCGAACCACGGGAACAGGCCGAAGAGGGCCGCCGCACCGAGGGCGCGGGCGCGCGCCGCCCCGAGCGTGCGAGCGTGCAGGAAGACGAGCACGATCGTCGCGAGGAGCAGGGGGAGGTGGACCCAGCGTGCGCTGCGCTGCAGGTGCGGGTCGTAGCGCACCTTCTCGCGCGTCAGCGTGGAACCGTCCATCTCCGGGACGAACTGCGCCCACAGGCGCGAGATCAGCTCCGGTCGCTGGTCGAAGCGCAGGCGCCCCGGGAGCAGGCTCGTTCTCCCGGACAGCGCGTCCTCGTGGGCGAACTGGCTGTAGTGCGGCTCGTCCTCGAAGTAGGTGGGGGCGGGCTCGGCGGCCATCCAGGCGCCGTGGAGCGCGGCCACGACCAGGAGCAGTGCGCACAGCGGCCCGAAGCGGCGGGCGAGGGATCGTTCGGGCTGGAGCGAGTCGTTCACGGACGGGTCGGAGGGCCTCGGAATCCTACCCCCTGCCCCGCGCGCGATCGAACCGGCGCTCGGATGCGGAAGGGCTTTCCGCCTCGGTACAGGGCCACGTAAAGCGCGCGACAGGACCCGCCTTCGGATCAAGAGCGGGGATCCACGGAGCCGAATCGTCGCGCGGGAAGAAGGGCGGCACGTGATGCCACCCGGGAAGAGGGTCTTATGCGACCGAACAATGCGCGTTGGGCGGATTCCGTCCAGGGGGGCCGGTCTGTGCCGGCATGGATTCTGGGTCTGGTGACCGCGGGACTCGCGGCCTGCACGAGTGCGGGCGGTGAGGAGAGCGGAGGTGGCGGCCCCGTCGGCGAGGACGACGGCGGTGGCGGTCCGTCCTACGGGGAAGACGGCGGTGAGCCGGCTCCTCCCGTGTCGGACGGCTCTCGCGTCGCGATGCTGGAGACGAAGACCCCGTGGATGGACTCCTTCATCCTGCGCGGGACGATCCCCGTGCCCCCGGACACGTTTCCGCGGAACGACGGGCTCCAGCCCTTCACGATCTACGACTACGACGGAACCCCGCTCGAGACGCAGACCAACGTCGTGACGCGCTACGCCTTCGCCGAGGACGGTGCGGACGTGGTGGAGGTCATGGCGCGCGTGCGTCTCGACCCCGCGCTCAACTACGGCGACTGGGCGCAGTACGAAGTGCGCCAGGCGCCGCGCGCGGCCTCCCCGGACCCCGGTGCGCCGGACCTCGACGACCTGGGCGAGACGGCCAACCTCACGCCGAACGTCCTCGACTTCCTGCAGGACGCGGAGGGCATCGAGATCGCTGCCTACGACGTCTTCGGGAACAAGTACAGCGTCAGCCCCACCGACGGCACCGGCACCATGGAGCTGATGCGGTACGGCAAGGTGCAGACGGAGCTCCGGGTGTTCCAGACGATGCTGCCGGAGAGCCCGGACAGCGGACCGCAGGGGACGCTGCCGCACCTGTTCGGCGTGCACTCGTACCTGTCGACGGTGCGCGGCGACGACATCGTGTTCCTCGACCTGCGCTTCCACAACGGCCACAGCGGCAACGACGACTCCACGACGGCCGACGATCCGCTGGACAAGGTCTACTTCGAGCGCATCGACGTCACGGTGCCGAGCAACTGGTTCGTGGACCAGGCCTTCGAGGACCCCTCCTTCGGGGACGAGACGGTCTCGAACGGCCGCCGCACGGTCTCCATCGTCAACCCGCTGTCCGGCGGCGACATGCACTACATGAAGTGGCAGGGGCAGATGCACCGCCGCCTCGCGCTCTCCACCAACGGCCTGCGTGACGAAGCGCGGCAGTACCTGGAGAGCAGCATGGGCGCCGCGTTCTGCGTGCGCGGCAACGACCCCGACGAGGGGCACGAGTACTGGTCCTGGTGGAACCGGGGCACCGCGCGGTACTTCCCGCAGCGCTATCAGCTCCCGCGTCTCGACCACATCTCCGGGCTGCGCAACGCGGTCAAGGACGAGCACGAGGACCTGCGCGAGCTGCTCGAGACGGGCGCCAGCACGGGCGGCAACTACCCGGTCTCCTCGACGCGACTCGGCTGGGCGCACCCCTACGGGAGCTCCTACGGCGGCATGACCGGCGGGAACGAGATCTTCCTCTACGACGGTCTGCGCACCGTGGAGGCGAAGTCGCGCCACGGCATCTCGAAGTTCAAGGCGCTGCACCGCATGCACACGGACCGACAGCCCACGGCGCTCTACAACGTCGACGGGTCGCCCACGAGCGTGGACGACTGGGTCCGGAACAACGACTACGTGCCGTTCCAGTTCTTCCTGGTGCCGAACCTCGGCGGCGGGGGAGACGTGTTCGGGGTGAACGACGCTCCGCAGTTCCAGATCCAGCACGTGGAAGGAACCGGCAAGCAGCCGTCCTACGAGTCGGCGCTGCGCAGCTTCGAGCCGCACGACTACCAGCACTACATCCGCTACACGCGGGCGCCCAAGGTGCTGCAGTGGCTGGCCAACGACTCCCTGTCGAAGGACGACCTGAGGATGGCGGCGGAGGTGTTCCACCTCTCGTACCACAAGTACGACAACGGCGCCTACAACGCCTACCAGGAGACGGGCCTGAAGGCCGACCAGCAGTACGCGATCGACCTCCCCGGAGCGGGGCTCGGCTTCGGCCGGGGCGAGGCCTGGGGCATCGACTCGGCGATCGCGGCCTACGCGGCTGCGGACGACCAGTGGCGGAGCGAGAAGTACCAGTGGTTCCGCGACATCACGGACGTGCTGGCCGACGGTCAGGGAGCCTGCAACGGCTTCATCCAGTCGAACATCACGCCCAAGAACTTCAACGGCCTGTTCCGGACGCGGCAGCAGATCGAGCAGTCCATCACGGAGAACATGCTCCAGGGACTGCGCGAGACGGTGTTCCGCGGTCGCTCGAACTCCTACCAGACGCTGGTCCGGGACGTGTTGACGCACTCCCTGAACGGCTTCATCTCGGACATGGTGTTCGTTCCCGGCTACGACATCCCGCCGTCCATCACGGCGGTCGCTCCGCTCGACCTGAACCTGCCGATCTGGTGTTCCTTCGCGGACATGCCGCCGGGCACCTGGTCCGACCAGCGCGACAGCTACCAGGACTGGTGCAGCTTCGCCTGGGGCTACGAGCTGACGGGAGACTACGAGTTCCTCGACAAGGCTCTGGGTCAGGTCGGCTACGGAAGCTCGCTCCACACCGTCCTGATGGGAGCGGGGACCAGCAACATCGAGAACCGCGCGGCGATCCTGGCGCTCGCGCAGCGACTGCACGGGGATCTCTAGCTAGAGACGTGTGGTCGGCGAGAGGGTAGGGTGGCTCGTTCCACCCTGCCCTCCGTCTCTTCTCCGCGAACCGTCCCTGTTCCGTGACTCTCCCCGATCGACCTCGTCTGTCGCTCTCGAAGCGGCTGCGCTATGCGCTCCTGACCTTCTTCCTCGTGTTCCTGGGGATCGAGGTCGCCGCGCGCGTCGGCTCCTACCTGATGAACGGGAGGAATCCGTACTACCTCCTGTACGGCTTCCGGTCCTGGTCGAACGAAGAGGGCGTCGGGCACACGGTCAAGCTCGACGGCTACTTCAAGTTCCCCGAGAACGTCGTCATCGAGTACGGGACGCCGGAGCCGGCGCGGATCAACGCGCTCGGCTTCCGGGGCGCGGACTTCACGCCGGAGAAGCCGGCGGAGACCTTCCGCGTGATCTGCATGGGGGCGTCGAGCACCTTCGGCTACCTGAACGCCGACCCGGACACCTATCCGGTGCGCCTCGAGGGTCTGCTCGGCGACGGGGCGGAGGTGATCAACGCCGGGATCCCTCACTTCACGACGGACCACATCCTGGCCTGCCTGGAGCAGGAGCTGCTCGGCTACCAGCCCGACGTCTTGACCATCTACACGGGCTGCAACGACGCGGTCCGACCGATGGCGGAGACCAACATCCAGAAGGTCCAGCGCGTGCTCGACGAGTACTCCGCGGGCTATGCCGCGCTGCGCAAGGGCGTCAACGCGACCTTCGGGGACGTGTTCTTCGGGCAGTGGACCCCGTACCTGCAGTGGATGACGGCGGAGGGGATCCAGCGGCAGATCGACCTGCACCTGGAGATGACCCGCGGCAACTTCGAGAAGATCATCGCGCAGGCGAAGCAGGCGGACGTGCCGCTGGTGATCGTCCGCCAGCCGATCACGCTGTGGTTCGAGCGGGAGTCGCGGGACATCGTCACCGCGGACTCGCCGCGCACCGCCTACGAACAGGAGTACGCCGAGCTCGAGCAGCGCTTCCAGGAGGAAGGCGTCCTGCGCGGCTACGAGGTGACGCTCTACGTGCACCACCACCTCAACGAGGCGATCGACGAGCTCGCGCGCGAGCACGGCCTGACCGTCGTCGACAACGTGGCGCTGCTCGCCGAGGAGCCCGACGGTCTCGGCTCCAAGGTGCACCTCACGGCCAGCGCGAACGAGCGGCTCGCGCAAGCGCTGTTCGAAGCGATCGGTCCGCTCCGGCAAGCCGAAGGAGGTGGGGGACGTGAGTGAACGACGGGGCTTCTTCGCGGAGTACTGGATCTTCCTGCGCTACCACTGGGCCTGGTGGCTCGTGCCCATCCTGCTCGTCCTCCTGACCGTCTTCGTCGTCGCGCTCTCGGGCGTGAACCGCGAGGGTGGCTTCGACTACGGCTTGTTCTAGACAGGACTTCGTCGCGAGGGCTCCACCTCGCGCTCGAGCGCGTCTCCGCGCAGCCCCCTCGGGAAACGAAACGGGCCGGCACCGCGCGTCGCGCAGGTGCCGGCCCGTCGTTCTCGAGTGGAGCGTTCTAGCGGCGCTCGCGTGCCTCGTTCACCTTGAGGCGGCGGCCGTCGAGCTCGCGTCCGTCCCAGGTCTCGATGGCCTGCTGTGCTTCTTCGGGGCTGCCCATCTCGACGAAGCCGAAGCCGCGGGAGCGGCCGGTCTCACGGTCGATCAGGATGTGCAGGTCGGTGATGTTGCGGCCGCCCTCTTCGAAGGCGGAGCGGAGGGAGTCCTCCGTGGTGTCGTAGCTGAGGTTTCCGACGTACAGGCGGTTGCCCATCAATTCTCTTCCTTTCCTCGGTCTTCGCACTCCTCCGGCGTTGGGCCATGGAAAGGAATCGAAACCAGGGGTCTTTGGGTCTTCGGATGCAGTAGTCGGGAGGATCCGGCCAAGAGCTGCATCCCCCCTACGCCCAAGAGTGTGCCTCAGAAGCGTCGAAACGTGCAAGAGCAGCGGGGCGCTCGGCGTGGGGAATGCGCGGTTCCGTGCAACGCGCGGTCGAGCTGGCGACAATCCCCGAGGACCCCTGCCCCGGAGACCCCCGCATGCACCTGCCGTCCGCCCTGTTGCTCCTCGCGCTCCCCGCCACGGCCTCCGCCCCCCGTGCCCAGGCCTTCGCCGAGGATCCCCGAATCCGCGTCGAAACCTGGTTCACGGGGCTCACGAGGCCCGTTTCGCTGACCTTCGTGGGGGAGGACGAGCTCCTCGTGATGCAGAACGTGGACGGCCAGGTGCTGCGCATCCGCGACGGGCTGGCCCAGAACGTGGCCCTGGACCTCACGGTCTCGATCCAGGGAGGCCGCGGCCTGGTGGCGGATCCCGGCGTCGAGACCAACGGCTACGTCTACCTCTACTACGGGGCCTCGAGCGTCGCGGACGGCGCCGCCTGGGAGGAGACCCGGGTCGAGCGCTATACCTTCGACGGGACGAACTTGACGAGTCCGTTCGGCCCGCTGTTCACCGTTCCCTACGATCCGGCGCAGCCCAATGCGGATTCGTACAACTCCGGCGTTCTGCGGTTCGGCCCCGACGGGATGCTGTACGGGCAGGTCGGGGACAAGGGGCGGGGACGCCTGAGCGACGGCCGGATCGAGGAGAACACCGCGACCAGCGGCTCGTCCCTGGCCGGGGGGATCTTCCGCATCACGACCACCGGCGCCATCCCCGCGGACAACCCGTTCGTCGCGGAGCCGGACCCGGGGGTCCACCCGTGGATCGTCTACGGATTCCGCAACTCGCTGGGGATGGACTTCGACCCCGTGGGCGGGGACCTGTGGTTCAGCGACAACAGCGTCGGGGACTACGACGAGGTGAACCGCGCGAGCTTCGGGATGAACAGCGGCTGGCTGAAGGTCTTCGGACCCGACGCGCGGGACGCGGTCTACCCGCTCAACGGGAACACGCCCTTCGACGCGTCGGACCTGGTCTACCTTCCGGGCGCCTTCTACCGGGACCCGGAGTTCTCCTACAAGCAGGCGAACGGCGTCACCGCGGTCGTGTTCCTCAGCTCGCGGAGGTTCCCCGAGGACCTCTGGGACGACCTCCTGGTGGGGGACGTGAACTTCGGCCAGCTCTACCACTACGAGCTGGCCTCCGACCGCGCCTCCCTCGTCCTCGCGGGAGCCGTCGCGGACCGGGTCGCGGACACGGCCGCGGAGCGCGACGCCGCCCGCTGGGCCGGCGGCCTCGGGACGATCACGGACGCGGTCGTCGGTCCCGACGGCTACCTCTACGTGGTCAGCTGGGACCTCGGCACCGTCTTCCGCCTGCGGCCGGTCGTGGACCTCCACGAGCCGACGGGGTTCTCGGTCCCCGGAGGCGCCCTGGTCTCCGGCGGTCTCGACGAGCTCCTCGCCTCCGACGGCGCCCGCCTGGTGGTCGGAGCCGGGGCGCGGCCGAGCTGGTTCGAGAAGCGCATCCTCGAGACCAGCTGCCGCCTGACCGGGACGACCCCCACGCGCCTCGACGTGCGGGTCGACGCGCGCGCGAGCGGGGCCTCGGGCGTCCAGACCGTGGAGATCTACCACGTGCCCACGAGCGCCTGGCAGGTCCTCGATCGCCGACCGGCCTCGCGCGCCGGCCTGACCGTCCTGGTCGAGGACGTGGCGCAGCCGGAGGACTACGTGGACGCCGGCGGAGAGGTCCGCGTCCGGGTCCGCCAGCGCGCGCCGCGACACGGGCTCGCACCCCTGACCGGGACCCCGCCCTCCTCGAGCTGGACGATGGAGGTCGATCGCGTGCAGGTCCTCGCGACCCACCCCTAGGTCGCGCTCCTTCTCGCGGCGGGAGGCGGCCCGGGTGCCGGGCCGGGACTCCAGGGCTCCGGGGCGGCAAGACGGCGGGCGACCCGGCACGGGGATCGTGCCGGGCGCCCGCCCCGAAGGCCGTCCAGCGGGGGAGCCTGCACTCCCTGAACCCGAAGTCCGGCGCATGCTCCGGTGGCACCAGCCGACCTCTCCTTCGGCGCGGTGCCTGCGAGGTTGGAGCGACGACGAACGGTCAGGAACCGCAGCCTTCCCTGCGAGCACGCAAGCCCCGCGCGACGTCCGCCGCGGAAATCGAGGAAACCGGCGGTGCCTCGGGGACACGCTCCGTGCGGCGCTCCACCGGCCCGCCGAGGACCGGACCGCCGAGGACCGGACCGGACGCGGATCCGGCGCGCCTGGTATCCTGCCGGACCCCTCTCCCTCGGTCCTCGTCGAGACGTACCCGATGATCTTCCGCCTGCTGCCCGCCGCGTTCGCCCTGTCCCTCGTCCTGCCCGCCGCCGCGCAGCGTCCGGAGGGGGCCGGCAAGGAGTCCGAGGACGGGCCGAAGCCCTACGACGAGGTCGTGACGGAGGCGTTCACGACGACCGCCGGGCTCTTCCGGGTGCACCAGGACGACGCGAAGGTGCTGTTCGAGATCCCCAGCGACGCCCTGGGCCGGGACCTGCTCTGGGTGACGCAGATCGCCGAGACCCAGGCCGGCTTCGGCTACGGCGGAACGGGCGTCGGCGACCGCGTCGTCCGCTGGGAGCTGCGCGGCGATCAGGTGCTCCTGCGGGACGTCAAGTACACCCTGCGCCCCGGCAACGACCCGTCCATGACGCCGGCGGTCGAGGCGACCAGCCTCGCTCCGATCCTGCGCGTGTTCGACGTCGAGGCCTGGGGCAAGGACCGCTCCCCCGTGATCGCCGTCGACGGGCTCTTC
>CAZDYS010000103.1:8244-10345 GCA_964509445.1 uncultured Planctomycetaceae bacterium | reverse complement strand
CGCGCAACCTCGTCGAGGGCGCCCTGAGCGCGATCAGCGGAGGAGCGCACAACAGCACGGCGTCCTGGGCGGCGAGCATCGCGGGAGGAGAGCGGAACCTCGCCGAGGGACGGGCCTCGTCCGTCTCCGGCGGACGGCACAACCTCGTCACCGGCGAACACGCCTGGGTCGGCGGCGGTTCCGGCAACCAGTCGGTGGGCATCGCCTCCAGCGTCGTGGGAGGAGACCGCAACGAGGCGCTCGGTGCCAAGAGCGCGGTCCACGGCGGTCAGCTCAACACCGCGCGGGGGGACAACTCGGCGGTCGGCGGAGGAACGCTACGGCACTCCGTCGAGGACGGCGAGTGGGTGTCCGGCGGGCTGCGCGAAGACCAGTAGCGTCGGACCGGGTCAGGACGCGGGCGACCCGTTCGTCACGTCCGTCGCGCGTCCCTCGGCGAGCGCCTCGAGCACGTTGGCGAGATCCGCGGGGAGCGACGCCTCGAACCGTTCGCGCGCTCCGGTGCTCGGGTGGTCGAAGGCCAGCTCGACCGCGTGCAGGAAGTGACGGTGCAGGCGCGCCTCGGACCATCCCTCGCGGCGATAGAGCTTGTCGCCGACGATGGGGAGCCCGCGGTGCGCCAGGTGGACCCGGATCTGATGGCGACGTCCGGTCTCCGGGCGACAGGCGAGCAGGGCGTGCCGTTCGAAGCGCCGCACCACCTGTACGCTCGTCTTGGCGGCGCGGCCGGCCGCGTCGACACGCTGGCGATCCTTGTGCCCGGGGAGGGCTCCGAGAGGCTCGTCGACCTCGAAGCCGTCCTCCTCGGGCACGCCGTGGACCAGCGCGTGGTAGCACTTGGCGACGGTCCGCGCCCGGAACTGGTTCCGGAGCGCGTCGAGCGCCTCCGAGGTCCGCGCGAGCACGCTGACCCCGCTGGTCTCCCGGTCCAGTCGGTGCACGATCCCCGGTCGGATCGCTTCGCTGATGCTCGGGAGCGGACCGAAGCGAGCGACGGCGAGGTCCGACACCGTCGGGTGTTCGCCCGTCTCGTTGGGGTGCATCAGGAGCCCGGCGGGCTTGTCGATCACGATGCGCTGGTCGTCCTCCGCCAGGACCGTGAGCTCCTGCGGCCGCTTGCGCCGACGGTGGTCCAGGTGGAGCTCGAGCGCCTCGCCGCCCTGGACCTGAACGTTGGAGCGAACGACCTTGCGTCCGTCCAGCCGGACTCCGCCGCGGCGCACGAGCTTCTGGAGCTGGGAGCGCGAGCGTTCCGGAACGAGCCGCTCGAGAGCGTGGTCGAGGCGCGTTCCGCGCATGTCGGCGGGGACGGTGAGTCGGAGTCGGGCGTCGGAGGGGGCGCCGGCCATGGGCGGAGTCTAAGGAGTCGCTCGCCGGCGATCGATCGGCACCAGCGCCCGGTCGCTCCGGGACGGAGGCGCCGCGCGACCTGCTCCTCTTTCGCGTGCGCCCCGCGAAAGGGCGTCTCGTGCGCTCTCCGGGGTCCTATCGCCGGATTGATGCGGACTTTGCAATCCGGCTGTCCCACGCGGAGCGCCCGCGGTCATTTAATCGCGAGATCGCTGTCGCCCTCGCGCGTCCGTTCGCGTCCTGCGTGACGGAGCCACCCCCCCAGCCCCGAGGACCCTCCTTTGAAGCTCATCTCCGCCTATGCCCTCGTCCTGTCCGTCCTGAGCGCCGCGGTCGAGGCCCAGGTCACGCTGACCTGGGAGGGTGGAGTGCTCGGCAAGCACGTCACGTTCGAGGTCTCCGGGCCGCCCAAGAACTTCGTGCTGCTGCCGGCCACGGGTCCCGGACCGACGCCGCTCGCGGGGTTCTTCCCCGGGGACGGTCGCGTCCTCGACGTCTCGCTCGATCAGCGCCCGCTGTGGCGCATCGGGAACCTCGCGGGGGGGCCGGTCTCGTTCTCCTACGGATTCCCGAACGACCCGTCCGCGGTCGGGTTGCCGGTGTTCGCCCAGGCCTTCACGTTTCGTGGAGCCACGACCTTCGTCGACGAGATCTCGAACCAGGGCGCGTTCCGCGCCTCGTTCCGCGAAGGGATGCACCCGACGATCGGGGAGGCGCTGGAGCGTCGCAGTCACCACACCGCGACGAGGCT
>CAZDYS010000103.1:0-8144 GCA_964509445.1 uncultured Planctomycetaceae bacterium | reverse complement strand
CACGCAGCCGGGGACGGACGGACGCGTCCACCACACGGCGACGAAGCTCGCGGACGGCCGCGTGCTCGTGATCGGCGGCGCGAAGCGGACCTCGAACGCGCACCCCATCGGCTATCCGCTCAGCATGGCGAACCCGGCGTCGGCCGCGCTCGAGATCTACGACCCGTTCCTGGACGTCTGGTCCAGCGGACCCTCGCTGCCGGAGCCGCTCCTGGGGCACCGCGCCGTGCTGCTCGTCGACGGGCGGGTCCTGATCACGGGAGGCATCCGCATCGGGCCCTCGCAGGACACCGTTCGCGACGCCTGGGTCTTCGACCCGCTGCTCGGCACGCTGGATCCGGCGCCGGACATGCCGTTCGAGACGGCCTTTCCCGTCGCGCTGCGCGTCGCCACGGGCGAGGTGCTCGTCGCGAGCGGTGCGGACGTCGATCTCGTCGCTCCGGAGGCCGTCGGCACGACCGCCGCGGCTCTGTTCTCGCTCGCCGCCGGAGCCCCGGCCTCGGCTGCCAGCTGGTCGCCGGGCCCCACGACCGCCGGCATCATCGTCGATGGAGAGGTGGTCTGCGTTCCCGGGGGGACGATCAACTGGCCCGGTGGGGGCGGCGGTCCGATCGTGATCATCCCGAACTACATCACGGGGAGCGGGTACGCGGAGGTCGACCTGATCGGCACCGGAAGCCGCGTGAACGACGAGATCGGTGCGCTCGACGCCGGGCTCTCGTCCTGGCAGACGCTCGGGACCTCCACGCGCGCCGCGGGCAGCCGGATGACGGTGATCGACGAGGGGCTGCGGCTCCTGTTCAGCGGCGCATCGGCCTCCGGGGCGGACGGCTTCGGCGAGGTCTTCGTGCGCTAGCCGTCGCCCGTGCGCAGCGCGCGCGCAGCGCGGACTCCAAGGAAGCGCTGCTGGTTCTCGGCCGCGGCCAGGAACCGCATCGCGGAACGCGACGCGCTGCGCTGCAGCGGAGCGGGCAGGTCGACGAACGAGCCGCGCTGACTGCGCTTCGTCGGGTCGCCCTCCAGGCGCTCTCCGGTGCGCGGCGCGAACCGCGCGTCGCGGTAGGAGCCACTCGCGTCGAGGCACCACTCGGACACGTTGCCGACCAGGTCGAGGAGACCGTAGGGATTGGCGGGATAGCCTCCGACCGCGACCGGTTCCTCGTCGACGCCGTCCCGCTCCCCGAACCAGCCCGTCTCGGCGAAGGTCGCCGGCGGCGGATCCAGGAACCAGGGCGTCGTCGTGCCGCCGCGCAGCGCGGTCTCCCACTGAGCCTCCGTCGGCAGGTCGAGGTCGCCCACGCGCAGCGCCGCCCGCGCCTCGAACCAGTTCATGTTCGTCACCGGGAGGAGAGCCTCACGGTCTGTGGGGTCGTCGGCACCGGTCAGCCGGCACCACTGGGCGCGGGTCAGCTCCGTCTTCGCGAGGAAGAACGGCGTGAGCTCGACCGTCGCCAGCGGCGTCTCGTTGGAGATCGCGTCCGGATCGACGTAGGGATTCCCGATCGTCGCGTCCGGGCCGGGCACGCGGGAGCCGATGCGCAGGCGGCCGCCCGGGAGCAGCACGAGCACGACGCCGCTCTCCGGCGTCCAGACCCAGCGGCCGTCGGCGCCGCGCTCCGGCGCCTCCCCGCTGCGAACGTGCAGGAACTCCCACAGACCCGAAGCGGGGTCGGGCCCGAGCGGAAGCAGGCCGAGCTGCGGAGAGAGGTCGAGTCCCGCGTAGGGGGAGTCCGCCCGGGAGACCGCGCTGCGCGCACGCTCCCAGGCCTCCTGCGCCTCTGCGCCGGTGATCGTCCGCTCGGTGACGGACCGCGCGAACGCGAGGCGTTCGCGCATGTCCGCGACGAGACCGGTGTCCGCGTCCACGACCTCGCCGAGCTCCCGCGCATAGGCGTCGAGGGACTCGAACAGCCACGTCGAGAGCGCCGCGTCGCCGGCGGCCGTCTGCTCCAGGTCCGCGAGCACCTTGCGGGTCTCCGCGAGCCCGCTCTCGAGCTCTCGCGCGCGCGCCAGCCAGTCGGTCAGCGCGCCGATCTTGTCGGGCAGCGCGGGGTGGAGCTCCCGGGCCTCGGCGCGGAGCTCCTCGAGCAGCGTGAGGTCGCGCAGCTTGAGGAGCTGGAGCGCGCTGGCCTGGGCGCGTCCGCGCGCGTCGGCCTCGCTGGCTCGCGCGTCGAGGACCTGCCAGCCGGCGATCGCGCCGAGCAGGACGAGGATCGCGCTCGCGACGACGAGGGCGCGGTTACGGCGCGCGAACTTGCGCAGGCGATAGACCGTGCTCGGAGGGCGCGCCGTGACGGGCTCGTCGCGCAGGTAGCGACGCAGGTCCGACGCGAACGCGAACACCGTCGGGTAGCGACGGTCCGGGTCCTTCTCGAGCGCGCGGAACACGATCCAGCCCAGGTCGCGCGGCAGCTCGGGGCGCGTGCGCTGCAGCGGGGCCGGCGAGCTCTCGACCACGGCGCGGATCGCGTCCGGCAGCCCGATGCCCTCCAGCTCGAACGCGCGCCGACCCGTCAGGAGCTCGTACAGCACGACCCCGAGGGAGAAGACGTCGCTGCGCGTGTCCCCCTGGGCCTCGGCGCCGAATCGCTCCGGGGCCATGTAGGCGATCGTCCCGACGATCTCGCCCGTGCGGGTGATCTGCGTGTGCGTCTCGTCGCGCTCGGTGGCGCGGCCGATCCCGAAGTCGATCACCTTCACGCGCCCCTCCAGGTCGACCAGGAGGTTCGCGGGCTTCAGGTCCCGATGCAGGATGCCCTTGGCGTGGCCGTGCTGGACGCCGTCGCAGACGTCGAGGAACAGCCGCAGCCGCTCTGCGACCGGCAGGGCGTGCCGCTCCGCGTACTCGATCAGCGTGGTCGCCTCCTCGACGTACTCGAGCGCGAAGTAGGGCAGGCGAAGCGACTGCAGCTCGACGGAGCCGGCCTCGTAGACCTGCGCGATCGAGGGGTGCCGCAGGGCGGCCAGCAGCTCGGCCTCGAATTCGAACCGTCGTCGCGCGCTGCGCGAGGGCAGCCCCTCCAGGATCTTCAGCGCGACCTGGCGGCTCGGTTGCTCCTGCTCCGCGAGGTAGACCGCGCCCATCCCGCCGCGACCGATCGGACGCACGATGCGGAACGAACCGATGCGTTGACCGGAGAGGTCCGCGGTCTCGAACAGGGCCTCGAAGGCGTCGCTCTCGGGGGGAGCGAGGAAGTCGTCCTCCGGCTCCGCGGCCAGGAGCTCGCGGACGGCGTCGGCGAGCGCTGCGTCCTCCCCGCAGACGCGGGCCACGTGCTCGTGACGCTGCTCCGACGGGAGATCGAGCGCTTCCTCGAACACGCGTCGGACCGCCGAGAACGCGGGGCCCGTCATTCGGTGTCGTCGCCCAGCGCCAGGCTCAGCCAGGACCGAGCCGTGCTCCAGCCGCGCTCCACCGTCCGGCTGGAGCACCCCAGGACCTCCGCGATGCGGCTGTTCTCCAGGCCGCAGAAGAAGCGCAGGTCGACGATGCGCGCGAGCTGCTCGTCCTCGACGGCGAGGCGCTCCAGGGCCTCGCCGAGCGCGACCAGGTCCACGGAGCGGTCCTCGTACTGCGCGCACAGCTCGTCCAGCGGCGTCGGCTTCCAGTCGCCCCCGCGCTTCGCGCTGCGCTTCTTGCGCGCATGGTCGACCAGCGTCGAGCGCATGGCCTTCGCGGCGACGCGCAGGAAGTGGCGGCGGCTCTCCCAGCCCTCGCTCGCTCCGGCCCCGCCGACCATCCGCAGATAGGCCTCGTGCACGAGCGCGGTGGCGCCCAGCGTGTGCTGCGCCGGCTGGTCGCGCATCTGCGCCTGAGCGATGCGGTAGAGCTCCCCGTAGACCAGCGGGAGCAGCTCCTCCTCGGCCTCGGTCTCGCCGTTCTTCACGCGGCCCAGGAGCTGCGTGACGTCGGTTCGGGGGTCCTGAGTCACGCGCCCATTCTATTGTCCGGGCTCGGCGGCGTGCGTTAGGTTCGGCCCATGCGCCTGCGCTCGATCGTGGTTCTGGGGCTCCTGGGGGTCGTCGTGTATCGTCTGACCCCGCCGGAGCGCCGTTCGACCTGGCGTGGCCGCGTCCGAGAGCTCGGACGCGTGCTCGTGATCACGATCGTCGTCTACTGGATCTGGATCCTCCTCTCGAGCTGGCTCTCCGCCTGACCTCTCAGGGCGTGTAGTCGAGGTCGATCGAGTAGATCGCGCTGCCGATCAGGGTCGCGACGTCGCGCTCCACGGTTGTCCAGATGCCTGCGGCGAACTCGGCCGAGGCGGTGAAGCGGTCCTGGTGGGGGAGGATGGGGACCGTGAGCTCGGTGGCGCCGCTGGAGGTCAGGATGCGTCCCGTCGCCGCGGGCGGGTTGCTCAGCTCGACGGCGATCAAGGCCTGGGCTCCCTGCTCGTGGGGCAGGAAGTACATGTAGTCGTCCGGCGTCCGGTTCCACAGGTACAGGCCCTGGGCCGAGGCGCGGGGGAACAGCGAGCGTCCGAAGAGTCCCTGGCTCTTGGAGAGGAACAGGCTGTCCTCGGTTCCGCCCATGGGGAACGCGACCGGGGTCTGCGCGGTGTAGACCGGGAACTTCAGCCGCGTGAGGATCGGGTCGGTGTTGCCCGGGTCCAGCAGCGTCAGCTGGCTCGGGCGCAGCCCCGTCGAGAGCAGCCCCTCGAACAGCTCCGGCCGCGGGTCGAGCTGGATCGCGCGTCCCGGCGGGAAGAAGTGCGGCGTGACGCAGAGCAGCTTCACGTGACCCCAGCGCGTGACGTAGGTGCCGTCCATGTTCGTCGCGAAGAGCGGGTCCGCGCCGACCTGCGTGCTGGCGCAGAGCGGCTCCGTCGTCCAGGCCGGCAACATCCACTGCTGGACCAGGAGGTCCTGGTTCTGCAGGCCGTCGCCGCCCGAGCCCTCGTCCCACAGGTCGATCGCACCCGGATGCGCGAGGCTCGTCCCGACCATGGCCTCCCACAGGGCGTCGATCGTGGGCCCGTAGGCCGCGCGCGTCAGGGCCGCGGTCCCCAGCGTGAAGAGCGGGTGGTCCGGGCTCTTCCCGAAGCTGCCCGCCGTCCCGGTCGCGCCGCTCAGGGTCAAAAGGTCCTGGTACCAGGAGCGCAGCAGCGTCGTGTAGACGGTCACGAGCGACAGCGGGTGGGCGTCGAAGTCGACGGCCGGATCGTAGGTGACGCCGTCGGCGGTGAGGTGCCGGTGCTCCTCGACCCAGTCGATGAGGTCGTCGACGCGCGGGAGCGCGGCGAGGTCCGGGTCCCCGGCCGTGAGCTCGGCGGCCTTCACGTCCCGCGCGCGCACGAAGAACGCCCACATGCGGACCATCCACGGATCGACGACGTCCAGCGCGTAGTCCTCGTTGAGGCCGAGGTGGTCGTCCGCGGCCACGGTCGTCTGCTTCATCAGCTCCGCCGCCCACCACTGCCGCCAGGAGGTGACGCTGCGCGGCGCCAGGATCTCCGGGGCGTAGGAGGCGAGGTCCGAGGCGCGGATGCGGTCGTCGGAGGGATCGGCTCCGTCGACGCCGACCTCGACCAGGTCCGGCGTGGCGGTGTTCGAGATCCAGACCTCGGGACCGGAGACGACCACGGGGCCGATCGTGGGCAGGTCGTCGTAGCCGTGGAAGCCCGTCCAGCGCTCGGCGGCCGCGTGCCCGTTCAGCACGATCGAGCCGTCCCCGAGGCGTGGGAACTCGAGCGCCGGCACGCGTGCGGCGACCCCGCTGCCCTGGACCGGCACGTGTGCGAGGTAGGCGTACAGGAGCTCGTCGTCGTAGCGCGCGAACAGGAAGTTGTTGTCCCAGCCCCAGGGGAGCTCGCGCAGGACGTCCTCGACGGAGTCCTCGCCCGCGGGGGGATCCGACAGGTTCGTCGTCCGGGCGAGGCGCAGCCAGAACTCGTAGGGGCTGCCGGCGACCGTGAACGAGGCCTGCTCGAACTCGATCGTGTCTCCCGGCGCCGGGGCGGTCCTCCCGTCGCGTGTCGCGATCCCGTTGACCGCGGTCACCGGGTAGTGGTCGCCCGGGAAGCCGAGTCCGTCGGGGTCGGGCACGTAGGTTCGCTGGACGGCGACGGACTCCAGCACGGTCTCGGCCGCGGACAGTCCCCCCGAGAGGTCGGAGTCCTCGGACGCGCAGACGTCGAAGTAGTCGAGCGTGTCGGCCACGATCTCCAGGCGCTCCCAGCGCACCGGTCGCTCCTCGAGCGAAGCGTTCCCCGTCAGCTCGACCGCGCGACCCCGGCGGCGCTCGTAGCCGTAGGCGAAGCGCAGCGGTGCGGAGGGCGCGAGCCGGGCGCGCCAGGTCGACCGCGTGACCGACTGGTTGTCGCTCGAGCCGCTCATGGCGAAGGACAGCTCGTCGTTGTAGCCGGCGTACACCGGGAAGCCGGGCATGCACAGCCCGGTGAGGTCGTAGCTCGAGCCCTGGACGTGCACGAAGTACGCGCGGTTCTTGAGCGACTCGCGGTTCGTGTGCGGATCGTTGAGCGTGGCGACCTTGCCCCCGTTCGTGCTCGAACTCAGCACCCAGGCGTTCGTCGCGAAGGGCGCGTCGTCCGGGACGAAGATCCGCTCGCGCGCCTGGAGGAGCGCGGCGGGGCCGGAGCTGAACGCGACGCCGAGCGAGAGGACGTTGTCGACCGTGATGGCCCACGCCGGGTCGAAGAAGCGGTCGAGGATCCAGGTGATGTAGCGCGGCACGTCGTCCGGGTCGTAGTCCGGGTGCGTGCCGCTCGGGTCGTCCGGGTCGAACTGGAACGGGTGGAACCCCTGGTTCAGGTAGTCCGGCAGCGGGTCGATGTGCATCGCCACGTGGTCGGGATCGGTCGTCGTCCCCATCAGCGAGCGGAGTCGCGCGCTGCTCGTCGGCACGGCCTGTCCGTCGCGCCACCAGGCGCGCCCGGCCTCGATGCCGGCGGCGTAGGCCTCGAGCATCTCGAGGACGTCGGCGGACATCGTCGCCTTGTGCCGGGCGACGATCGCATCGAGGTCCCACAGCCGCATCTCGTAGTCCTCCTCGAGGTAGCTGGGGCCCACCAGCTCGGAGAACCGGCCGCTGTAGCGCCACAGGCGGTCGAGCGTCCCGATCGGGAAGTCGCGCATCTGCTGGTAGCCGAGCCCGTAGAGCGCCGCGGCGTCGGACTCGCCGATCACGTGGGGGACCGCGGAGCCGTCGTAGTAGACGTCGACGTCGTAGGTCGTGCGGGCCGTGTCCGGGGACTGCGGGAGGGCGAGCAGGGGAGCGAGGAACAGGAGCATGGTTCGATGACGGGGCGGGGTCGATCGGGGGCGGACAACCGCCCTGGAAGGCCACGCGCGCGCCTTCCCGTTGCTCGTTCTTGCGCTTTTCTGCGCGGAAGCCGCGCTCAGGCCAGGATGTCGTGCACCACGTGGGCTTCCTCGACCCCCGTGAGCTTCTGGTCGAGGCCCAGGTAGGGGTAGACGAACCGCTCGTGTTCGATCCCGAGCTGGTGGAGGATCGTCGCGTTCAGATCGCGGATGTGCACCGGATCCTCGACGATGTTGTAGCAGTGGCTGTCGGTCTTGCCGTACTCGAAGCCGGCCTTCACGCCCGCGCCCGCCATCCAGATCGTGAAGCAGCGGCCGTGGTGGTCGCGCCCGTGGTTCGTCTCCGTCAGCGTGCCCTGGGAGTAGATCGTGCGGCCGAACTCGCCGCCCCAGATCACCAGGGTGTCCTCGAGCAGGCCGCGTCGCTTGAGGTCGTGGACCAGCGCCGCCGAGGCGCGGTCGACGTCCTTGCACTGCCCGCGGATCTCGCGCGGGAGGTTGTTGTGTCCGTCCCACCCGCGGTGGAAGAGCTGGACGAACCGCACGTCGCGCTCCGCGAGGCGGCGCGCGAGCAGGCAGTTGGCGGCGAAGGTCCCGGGCTTGCGCGCATCCTCTCCGTAGAGCTCGAAGGTGGAGTCCGGCTCGTCGGAGAGGTCCATCAGGTCCGGGACCGAGGTCTGCATGCGGTAGGCCATCTCGTACTGCGCGATCCGGTCGTGGATCTCCGGGTCCTGCGTCTCGCCGTACTTGGCCTCGTTGATGCGCGCGATCCCGTCGAGCATGCGGCGCCGCGTCGAGGCGTCGATGCCGGGCGGGTTCGAGAGGTACAGCACCGGGTCGCCGGAGCTGCGAAACTTCACGCC
>CAZDYS010000102.1:0-10380 GCA_964509445.1 uncultured Planctomycetaceae bacterium | reverse complement strand
TTGCTGAACCTGAATTCATGTTCATACTCGACAGATGCTGCTGTCAACCCCTGTCTCCCCGAAACCTGTCCGCCGCCAGGGAGAAGCACCGGCCGCTGCACCGAGGAGTCGGGCGCTCGCCTGGCCTCGGTCCTCCGTCGTCGAACATCGCGCAGGGCACTGAAGCACTCGGGCGAGCGGGACTGCCCCGGAGGGAAACGCCCGCTCCTCTCTCTCCCCCCAGTCCGAGTCCATGCTCCGATCTCTCGCCCTCTCCCTCGCTCTTCTGCTCCCCTCCGCCGAGCTCGCCGCCCAGGGCACGCCCATCGGACAGCTCGGTGGTCCGACGCCGAACGGAGCCGGTCTCCCCGCGCCTTGGCAGGCGCGCCTGCGCGGCGGCCCGAACTTCGTCGTGAACCTCGCGAACGGGAACGTCCACTTCTCGTTCCAGGTCGGGCACTTCGGAGGGACCGGCCTCGCTCCCCTCCACTGGCTCGTCCTGCACCACGACTCGATCGCCGTGCCCAAGACGGGAGTCGACGGAGGCTTCGGCCTGGGTCCCGGCTGGACGACCTCGGTCTCCGGAGGACTCGCGTTCCCCACGGCCGGACAGGCCGTCTGGACGGGGCTGGACGGTACCGAGGTGGGCTTCGCGCAGGACACGAACGGGACCTGGGTTCCGACCGCCGGGTACTTCCTCGAGCTCACCGACGACGCCGGCATCTGGACCGTCCGAACGGACACGCAGTGGCTCTTCCGCTACGCCGGGGCCACCGGAGAGCTGATCGACATCGAGAGCCCGACCGGCAACGTCTTCACGGTGCAGTCCACCGCCGGTCAGGTCACGCGTACCATCGATCCGACCGGACGCGAGATGACGTTCGGGTTCGACGCGGCCGGCGAGCTCGACAGCATCACGAGCGTCGGATACCAGTCGAAGTTCGTCGACGTGAACGCGAACGGTTGGCTGGAGAAGATCGCGTTTCCGCCCCACGGAGACTTGCTCTTCTCCTACGACGTCGACGGGCGCCTGACCGGCTACACGACCGTGGAGGGACACTCCTGGGCCTTCGCCTACGGCACGACCCCGGGGCTCGCGGAAGGACGGATCGAGACGATCACCGACCCCGTGGGGAACGAGACCCGGTTCACGTACGCCGTCGGCTCCGGCGGAAACCTGAAGACGACCGTGACCGACCCGCGCGGTCACGCGTGGCTGTACGTCCACGACCGCGAGGCTTCGCCGGCGCTGGTCCGCGCGAGGAACCCGCTCGGCCTCACGCGTCGCTACACGGTCGACGCGAACCGTCGCCTGACCAAGTTCACGACGCCCGAGGGCCACGAGTGGGAGTCCACCTACGACGGTCAGGGGCGCCAGCTGACCCTGGAGGATCCCCTCGACGCGGTGACGACGTTCACCTGGGATTCCCTCGGGAACCTGACCTCGCGCTCGTTCGCGGGGCTCACGACGACTCTCGAGTACACCTCCCCGGTCGCCCCCACCCTGCTCTCGAAGGTGGTCTACCCGCCCGCGCAGTCGGGTGGCGTGTCGCCCGAGATCACGCTGGAGTACTTCGGGCCTGCGGATGGCGACGCGCCGGGCGAGTGGACCGGCCTCCTGGAGAAGATCGTGGGTCCGATGGGCGGTGAGACGCGGTACGAGTACGACGACCACGGAGTCCGCGTCGCCATCGAGGAAGGTCCGGCCGGAGCCACCGGCGGCCTTCGCATCGAGACCTCCCCGGTCCTTCCGCCCCTCCACGTGGACCTCGGCGGCATGACCTACCCCACCGCATTCCCCACCGTGCCTGCGGGTCCTCCCGCGCTCCAGGGTCGGCTCTGGACGACCGGTGGCGTGACGCAGAACGGCTTCGGGGCGCCTGCCGAGCAGGACGTGTCCGTCCACGTGCCGATCGCTTCGCCCTCGGGCTGGGAGAGCTCGCACGTGACCGTCGACTACGTGTACGACCACAAGCACCGCCTGGTGTCCGTGGCCCGCACGACCGAGGAGCCGCTGTTCCACGTCACGTCCCCGCCCGCGAGCCCCGCCGCGCGCACCGCGACGCACGTCTACGACGACGATCACCCGGACGGTCTCCGAGTCCTCACGACGCCGGACGGGCAGGTCGTGTCCACGGAGAGCGACTCCGCGGGGCGGGTCACCTCGCTGCAGACCGGCGGTGGCGGTGCCGGAGAGCTCGGCGCCACGTTCACCTACACGGACGACGATCTCTTGGCCTCGATCGTCCGGAACGACGGAACCAGCACCCACCTCACCTATCGTGACGACGGACGGGTCGAGACGATCGAGCACCGCCTGGGAACGACGCTGCTGCGCGGCCTCGCGCTCGTCTACGACGCTCGCGGACCCGTCGCGTCGCAGACGGACACGACGGCCAGCGGTACTATTCTGCGCACGTTCCAGCACGACGACCTCCTGCGCCTGACGCGCGAGACGCACCAGAACGTGGCGACCGGGAGCGTGGAGGAGCGCCGGTACACCTACGACCTGGTCGGGAACCGCACCTCCCACGAGCTCCGTATCGACGGGCAGCTGGTCGAGAGCGCGACCTACTTCCACGACCTGGACGACGTCGCGGCCTTCGCCAGCCACAACAATCGGCTCACCCGGATCGAGCGCCTGAACGGTGCGGGGCAGCCGAAGTCGACGACCTGGTGCAGGTACGACAACCCGTTCGGTTCGATGAGTCGCGTCGTCACGCGGCTTGCCGGCTCCTCGAGCTACGCCGCGACGGTCTTCCGCTACACCGCGCTGGGCCAGCCGTGGCTGACCTGGGACGAAAGCTGGACCGACACCGGCAGCGGACCGCAGGGAGTGCAGCGCTCGCGCGTCCTCGAGCTACGCCAGGAGGGACCGGCCGTCACGCTCTGGCGCGAGCGCGACGCCACGACGCTCGCCCCGGTCAGCGAGGTCTGGAGCGATGGCCTCGTCGGCTGGAACTCCAGCTACGAGGTCTCGGCCTCCAGCGGGAGCGTGGTCCCGAGATCCCTGGGCCTCCCGCGGTTCGGGCGCCTCGAGAGCGGCCAGCGAACCTACTCCTTCCACGACGCGCTCGGCGGCGTCCTGTTCGAGCTCGGAGCCTCCGTCTCCACCCGCAGCTACGCAGCTTTCGGCGACGTCCTCGCGACCGCCGGGGCGCAGGAGAGCGGGTTCCATGGTGCGTTCGGAGCCCGGTCCGAGGCGCTGGGCGCAGAGCTCAACGACCTGGGAACCGTGCAGATCGGGTACCGCATGTACGCACCCTCGTTGGGTCGCTTCGTGATGCGCGACCCGATCGGTCATGCGGGGGGTTTCCACCTCTACGCCTTCGTCGACAACTCGCCGACCGCCTGGATCGACCCCCTCGGGCTCAGCGGGCAAGACCCGTTCTTCGAGCCTCCCTCCAATGACTTCGTCTCCGGATATCGCTTTGGCGGCCAGGAGTACCTGACGAAGATGGAGGGCGAGCTGGTCACCGTGCCCAGCTACGGAACGACCATCGGCTCGCGCCTCTCGATCAACTGGACGCCGCGGGAGTATCCCGTCCTGCCCTGGCCCGGCGAGACCGGACCCCCGACTCCGCCGCACCTCAAGTCGCCGGAGCCGGCCCCCCCCTCCAACGACCCGAACTTCGTCGGGCCGCCCGCCCCGACGCCGGAAGACACGAAGTGAGGCTCCCGGGGGACGCTCGGTCGACCGACCGAGCGTCCCTCGGTCTCGTCGTTCAGTCCTCGGTGCGCAACCCGGCGAGCATCTGCTTCGCGCCGAGGTGCGTCGGATAGAGGTCGAGGCAGGCCTCGAGCGCCGCCTCCACCTCGTCCGTACGGCCCAGCTCGCTCAAGGCCAGCGCGCGGTTGTAGTGGTTCCCGGCGAAGTCGTCCTCGATCGCGAGCGCCGCGTCGAAGGCCGCGAGCGCCTCCTGCGGCTGGCTGCGGTTGAGGTGGCTCACGCCCAGGAGCGTGTACGCGATCGGATTCTCCGGAGCGAGCTCGAGCGAACGGCGCAGCGGCGCCTCCGCCTCCTCGAAGCGCTGCAGCTCGACCAGCGTCCAGCCGAGGTTGCCCCAGGTCCAGGAGACGTCCGGCGCCTCGCGCACGGCTCGCTCGAAGGCCGCCTGGGCCTCCTCGAATCGCCCCAGCTCGCCCAGCGTGACGCCCTGGTTGTAGGCGAGCATGTAGGTGTCGGGAGCCTCCTCCGCCACGCGCGCGTACTCCTCCAGCGCCTCCTCCTTGCGATCGAGGTCGTTCAGCGCGCGGGCGCGCTGGAAGCGGATCGCCGTGAGCTCCGGGTCCTGCAGCAAGAGCGCCGTGCAGGCATCGTGCGCCTCGAGCGCGTGCCCCAAGGCGAGCCAGCAGTCCGCGCGCGCGTCCTCCGCGTCCACGCGCTCGTCCCAGCTCCCCGGCGGAAGACTCTCGATCCACTGCGTGAGGACCGGAGCGGCCTCCTCGTACCGGTCGAGGTCGTAGAGCCCGAAGGCGAGCATCTCCAGCGCGTCGGTGTCCCAGGGATCGTGCTCGAGCGCGCGACGGTAGGACGCGACCGCCTCTTCGGAACGGAACAGCATGTCGAGGAGCAGTCCCTGCGTCGTGTGCATCTCGCCGTCGTCCGGGACGAGCGCGAGGTAGGCGTCCGCGGCACGCGTCGCCTCCTCGAACCGCTCGAGTCGCTCGAGGACCGACACGCGCCAGTAGAGCGCTTCCACGTGCTCGGGGTCGCTCGCCAGCGCCGCCTCGAAGCTCGTGAGCGCCTCTTCCCAGGCTTCCTCGCGAACGCGCGTCTCCCCCATCAAGGACAGCGCGTCGGCGCTCTCCGGCTCGCGCTCCAGCCACTGACGCGTGAGGCGCCGCGCCTCCTCGGTCTCGCCGGCGGCGAGAAGCTCGCGCGCGTCCTCGGCGAGAACGGCCGTCTCGACGGCAGGGGCAGAGCTACGGCAAGAGGAGACGAACCCCGCCAGGAGACAGGCGGCGAAGAGAGAGCCGGCGCGACGTGCGCCTCGCGATCGGTCGAGCATGCGAGAACCTCGGGAAGAGATGGGTGCGAGAGCGTGCAGCTTAGTGCCTGTCGCGCGGCTCGTCAGTGGGAACCGAGTCCCGCGCCCGGGAGCGGACGCGCACTGCCGAACGACGCGCAGAGAACGGGGAGTTCGGCGAATCGAATCGATGCCCTGGATCAGCTAAGGGAGGTCGTTCCGGCGCGCGCGGACGTTCCCCGCGTGCCCCCCCGTGTCCCGAACCCGAGGAAACTCGATGCGACATCTCCTTGCCACGTTGCTCTTCTTCGCCTCCTCAGGCCCCGCATTCGCACAGACCGTCCACGTCGTCGATCCGGCGACCGCGACCTCCCAGATCTCGACTGCCGCGGCCGTGGCCGTCGCCGGGGACGTGATCCTCGTCAAGACCGGCACCTACGGTCCGTTCCAGCTGACGGCCGGCGTGGTCGTGATCGCAGACGACGGTGCGAACGTCACGGTCGACGCGACGGCCACCGCCCCGGCGGCCACGATCGTCGGCCTGCCGGCCGGGGAAGTCGCCGCGCTCCACGGCCTGGAGCTCAACGGCTTCGGCAACCAGGGCGCGCTCTTCGCGCAGAACTGCGACGGCTATCTGTGGTGTGAGGACGTCTCGACCACGGGCGGCGTCTGGCTCCTGAACGTCGCGCGCACGCTGTTCAACCGGAGCGTGCTCGCCGGCCGCAGCGTCACGAGCGGGACCCCCGCACCGGCTCTGCGGAACGAGTCCACGCTGGCCGACAGCCGTCTCGCCCTCTTCGACTGTGACCTCACCGGAGGCTCCAACGCCTCCGGAGACGCCGCCCCCGGGTGCTTCTGGCTCGGCTTCAACGTCCACACCTTCTTCGCGTCGGGCTGCCGCTTCGTGGGCGGTGCCGCGATGCTGGGTGCCGGCGGAGAGGGGCTCCTCGGATCCGGAGGTGGCCTCGAGATGGACGCCGTCGACTGCCTGTTCCTGGGTGGCTCCGGTACTCCCGCCGGAGTCCCGTCCAGCAACGTGACGGTCGACGCGGACCCGCGCCTCGATCGGACGCTCGAGATCGACGCGCCGGTTCGGGAGAACCAGCCGCCCGGTGCGATGCTCGCCTACACCGGCGTCCCCGACAACGGCATGGGCACGGCCGGGGACCTGGTCTGGTTCTACTCCGTCGCCGCGCCGAAGCTGGACTACGTCCCGGCCTACAACTCCATCGACGTCGCCTTCGCTCCGCCCCAAGTGCTGGGTCCGGAGGCCACGGACACGAACGGCGACATCGCGCTGCCGGTCGGGTTCGGCTCGAACACGACCGCCAGCGCGCTCGTCCTCTTCGTGCAGACGCTCGTCGTCGAGAACCAGGCACCGTCCTTCACGATCTCCCTGGGAGCCCCGTCGATGGTGGTCGTGCTGGACGAGCTGATTCCCTGAGGCCCGCCGGGGGCTCGCGGAGATCCGAACTCCCGCGGGCCCCCGTCCCCTGCCTGTGGAACCATGGGGGACGCGCCCCGACCCCACCCGACGCAACGCGCACGCCATGGCACACCACAGCGAGAAAGTCCTGTTCGAGAACGGCCGCGGCGAGCGTCTCGCCGGGCGCCTGGACCTGCCCGCCGAGGGCGAGCCCTTCGCCCTCGCGCTGTTCGCGCACTGCTTCACCTGCTCGAAGGACATCCCCGCGGCCGGTCGGATCAGCCGCGCGCTGGCAGCCGAGGGCATCGGGGTCCTGCGCTTCGACTTCACCGGCCTGGGCGGCAGCGACGGCGAGTTCGCGAACGAGAGCTTCTCCTCCAACGTCGAGGACCTCGTGGCGGCCGCGGAGCACCTGCGCACGCACCACCGGGCGCCAGGTCTCTTGATCGGTCACAGCCTCGGGGGCGCCGCGGTCCTGGCCGCCGCCGGGCGGATCCCCGACGTGCGCGCCGTGGCGACGATCGCGGCCCCCAGCGACCCCGCGCACGTGCGGCACCTCCTGCGGGAGAAGGAGGAGACGATCCTCACCCAGGGCTCCGGCGAGGTGGAGATCGGCGGCCGCCGGTTCCGCATCGCGCGCCAGTTCCTGACGGACCTGGACGAGCAGTCCCTGGAGGACGACCTGGCGGAGCTGCGCCGCGCGCTCCTCGTGTTCCACTCGCCCGTCGACGACGTCGTGGGGATCGAGCACGCGCGCCGCATCTACGAGACCGCGCGCGGCTACAAGAGCTTCGTGACGCTCGCGGACGCGGACCACCTCTTGAGCGATCGTCGCGACGCGGTCTACGTGGCCGGCGTGCTGGCCGCCTGGGCGCGGCGCTACCTCGAGTAGAAGGTCCTCAGCGCGGGCGCCCCAGCTCCTCCTGCAGCGCACGACTCGGCGCGTGCTCCGGATCGAGCGCCAGCGCCCGCTCCAGGAGCTCGCGCGCCGCGTCGAGCGCTCCGGCGCGCGCTTCGAGGTTGGCCCGCAGGTAGGTCCCTTGCGCCGCGAAGCGGGGAGAGCGACCCAGGGCGAGAGCGGCGCGCTGCGCGAGCTCCCGACGCGGACCGTCGGCGTGCGCGCGCACGGTCTCCTCCAGGTGGAACGCGATCCAGCCCCAGTCGGGCGCGGCGCTCCAGGCCTCCTCCAGCGCGTCGAGAGCGCCCTCCGGATCGCGCTGGTACCGTCGCCGCCACTCGGCGCGGAAGAACAGCGACGTCGCAGCGCGCCGACCGGCGCTTCGCTCGACGTCCTCTCGGCCGAGCCCTGCCGCCTGCAGCCGGGGAACCACCTCCGAGGCCGTCTCCTGCGACCAGGCGAGCAGCACCTCGAGGTTCTCCGCGGCCGGTGTTCGCGCGCGCGCGAACCGACGCGCTGGCGCCTCGAACTCGATGCGCGGACGATCCTGCGTCTCGAGCGGGGCGTCCGCGCTCCAGGCCCGGAGCCAGTCCTCCCCCGCGATCCACGAACCGTGCAGCTCGGCGGGGTCGGCGAGTCCCGTGCGCTCGAGGAGTGCGCTCCGGCGATCGTCCGGAGCGGCGGCAGCGCGAGGCGTCCCCCCGTCAGCACGCCGACCGACCAGGCCGATGGCCGGCTGCTCGGCGTTCCAGTAGAGCCAGTAGGCATCCACTCGCGGGAACACCTCGACGAACGTACGCACGAGGATCGCGAGGTCGCGTGGACGGAGCTGGTACAGCGGCAGCCACTGACAGAACAGGCCGCCGGGCTCCAGCAGGGCCTCGATCGCTCGGAAGTGCTCGAGCGTGTACATCGCTCCCTCCCCAGCGCGCCAGGGAACGAACAGGTCACCGATCACCACGTCGTAGGTGCGCGCGGTGCTGCGGATGAAGTGGCGACCGTCGACCTCCAGGAGCCGCACGTCGGAGTCCCCTCGCAGCCGTGCGGCCAGGTCGAGGTTCGCGTCCGCGAAGAAGGGCAACAAGCGCCCGAGCCCCGGCAGGATCTCCAGCACGTCGACCTCCAGCCCGCCCCAGGCCGCGGCCGCGCCGGCGCTGCTCCCGGTCGCCATGCCGAGGACCAGCGCGCGCCGCGGGTCGCCGGCGAGCAGGACCGGGAGGAGGCCCTGCCGCTCCTGCGCGAAGCGGTTGCGCGTGGCTCCGAGCGCGTAGTGGTTGTCGACCTTGAGCACCCGGTTGCCGTCGGCGCGCTCGACGACCGCCACGCTCGCCGCCGGACCGTCCTCGTAGAACAGGAGCCGATCCCCCGCGGCCTCACGCCACAGTCGCACCTCGCCGCCGGCCGCGAGCCAGGCGAGCGCGGAGACCCAGAGCGCCGCTACGCGTAGCCTCTGCAGCGACGCTCGAGCGAAGCCGGACCAGGGCGCCCAGAGGAACAGCCCGAAGCCCACGGCCAGCGCTCCGCACGCGAACAGCGTCCACTTCAGGCCCAGCCAGGGCAGCACGACGAACGCGATCAGGAGGGGCGCGAGCACCGCCCCGACCGTGTTCGCGAGCGTGAGGCGACCCAGGTCGTCTCCGACGGTGCGGAGGTCGCGGTGCAGGAGTCGCGCGAGCAGCGGGAAGAGGAGCCCGAACAGCCAGACCGGGAGCGCCACCACGACGAGGGTCTGCCACAGCTCGCGCCGCAGGAGGGCGCTCCAGCCGCGTTGCGCGGACGCGTCCAGGTCGTAGGCCGGCAGGTGCGCCAGGACCGCGACGGAGGCGAGACAGCCGACCCCGGCGGCGGTCATCACGCCGGCCGCCAGCGCTTCGGTCAGCGGACGACGGCGCTCCAGCCAGCGCAGGAACAACGCTCCCGTCCCGAGGCAGAAGAGGAACACGAACAGGATCGTCGCGAAGCTGTAGACCGTGCTGAGAAACCGGGCCGCGAGCGCGCGCGTCCACAGCACCTCCATCCCGACGGACACGAAGCCCGCGAGAAAGGCCGCCAGGAACAGGCGAGCGAAGGACCGGCGCGCCTCGCCGGTCCCGGCGCCCGCGCGATCGTCCTGGGGCTCGGCCTCGGACCGTACCGGTTCGCCGGAGGGCCGCCGTCCCGCGCAGGCCGCGAGACAGGCCACGACATTCAGGAGCGCGGCGCCGAGCGCGCTCGCGCGCAGCCCGAAGCTCGGGATCCACCAGAAGATCGTGAGTGCGACGCCCAGCGCGGCCCCCACCGTGTTCCAGCCGTAGAGACCGGCCAGCCGCGGCGAGAGGTCCTCTCGCGCCAGGACCACGTGGCGCAGGAGCGCCGGCAGGCTCGCGCCCATCGCCAGCGTCGCCGGCGCCAGTACGAGCGCGGCCGCGCACGCCTTGAAGAAGAGCGAGCGACCGCTCGCCCACTCCTCCGGCGCGCGGCTGGCACCGAGGGACTCCGCGAGCTCGACGCTGGGCCAGAACAGGAGGCCCCAGAGCGCGACCCAGAGCTCGAGTCCGACGTAGAGCGCCAGCGGTCCGCGCCAGCGATCCGCGAGTCGCCCTCCGATCCACGCACCCAGACCGAGTCCGCCGAAGAAGATCGCGAGCACGAGCTGGACCGCCGTCGCCGTGCTGCCGAGCACGTCTCCCAGACGCCGGATCCACAGGAGCTCGTAGACCAGGGCCGCGGTGCCGGAGGCCAGCGCGGCGACGTAGGGCGCCCACCGGCGCGCGAGCGCCACGGATTCGGTCGGCCTGGCCATGGAGCGACCATCAGAGCCCAACCCCCGGAGCCCGCAAAGCGGCGCGGCGGCAAAAGCTCGGTCCCTCCACCGGAGCGACTCCTGCGGGCCCGGCTCCGGTAGGCTTCGAGCCGGGCGTGCCGACGCGTCGCGCCTGCCCTTCATGACGCGCGAAGGTCACAGACAGAAGCTCCGGCGCCTGCGGGGACGAGGCCGCCACCTCGACGAGGCGACCGGCGCGGAGACCCCCGCCGAGCCGGAGCGCCTCGTGGCGGACGCGCTGCTCCCGGTGCAGCGCGCATCGGGACCCGCCGGCGCGTGCCTCGTCGCCGCCGCGATCGCGGCG
>CAZDYS010000101.1:0-10392 GCA_964509445.1 uncultured Planctomycetaceae bacterium | reverse complement strand
CCGGGATGCACTTCTTCAACCCGGTGCACATCATGAAGCTCGTCGAGGTCGTCGAGACGAAGGAGAGCTCGGAGGAGGCCGTCACGCTGTCCCTCGAGCTCGCGCGGCGGATGCGCAAGGAGCCGATCCGCGTGTCCGACGCCCCGGGCTTCGCGTCCTCGCGCCTCGGACTGGTGATCGGGCTCGAGGCGATCCGGATGCTCGAGAGCGGCGTCGCGTCCGCCGAGGACATCGACAAGGCCATGACGCTCGGCTACGGGTTCCCGATGGGACCCCTGAAGCTCACGGACCTGGTCGGGCTCGACGTGCGCCTCTCGATCGCCGAGTACCTCGCGACCGAGCTGGGCGAGCACTTCCGTCCGCCGGCCCTGCTGCGAGAGATGGTGTCCGAGGGCAAGCTCGGCAAGAAGGCCGGGCGCGGCTTCTACGACTGGAGCTAGCGAACCAGGGACCGCTCGCGAGCCGGGCCTCGCCCGCGCTGCCTCGACGAGCCCCGCGACGACCCGGAATACTGCACGCCGCGCCCCGTAACGGCGCGGCTTCGCGATCCCCGACCCCACCCCAGGCATGACCGAGAACGCGATCGAAGAAGAGCTGCTCCAGGACGACGAACGCCCGAAGAAGAAGCGGCGGATCCCGACCTGGCTCGTCGCCGGCTGCAGTATCGGCTGCATCGGCGTGATCCTCCTGACGGTCGTCAGCGCGATCGCGCTGAAGGACCTGATGGACCCCGAGAAGCAGTGGCCGAAGCTGCAGCGCGCGCTCCACTACGAGGAGCAGCCGGAGGAGCTGCAGATGGCCGTCGGCATTCCGATCCCCGGGGTGATGTCGAGCTTCACGCTGACGGATCGCGCGGGTCGTTTCGTCGCGAACGTGATGATCTTCCAGCAGGGTCTCTCCGCGAACGAGCGTGACCAGCTCTTCAGCGAGGACGGGACCGAGGTTCCCTTCGGGATGCTGCAGCCGGTCGACGCGGTCGCGGACTCGGCGCTCGTGCAGGGGCGGGAGGTCTCGACGCTGTCGTTCTCGAAGGTGAAGGGCGCCGGGGCGATCACCGGTCCTACGATGCGCTTCGACGTGACGGCGGAGGGAGGCTCGTTCCGCATGGTGGAGCTGCGCTTCCTCCAGGACTGCACCGAGCAGCAGCGGCTCGAGATGAGCGCCGAGTTCTTCGCGAACTTCGACGTGTGGCATGGCGAAGAACCGGGAGAGGAAGGTGGAGACGAGCCTGCCGGAGAGTGAGGCGGGGACCCCGGAGCCCGCGCGCTCCTCGGTCGAGTCCGTCTGGGGCGTGCTCGGGACCTCGTTCACGCTCGGCACGGCGCTGATGGCGCTCCTCGTGATCGTCGCGGCGGCCTTCCTGTGGCGTCCTCAGGAGCCCGCCGACGCCGAGGAACGGCTCGCGGGCCTGTTCCGTGGCGCGGCTCCGCCCTTCGGTCTCGAGCTGGTCGAGGCGACCAAGCTGCCCACGCAGGAGACGATCCTGCGTCTCGCCCGGGAGGACGCGCCGGTCTCCGACGAGCTCGTCGAGACCCCCGACGAGCTGCTCCTGATCTGGTACCGCGACGACAAATCTGCGCGCGCCAGCTTCGAGGGGCGCTCGCCGATGCAGGGCTTCGGAGTCCCGGAGAGTGGCCAGGACCAGAAGCGCGAGGCGAGTCGCAACATGCAGCGCTGGCTCGAGAACCCCGACTTCGCCTGGCACACGACGCGCGAGGCCGGCGAGGTCGAGTGGAGTCGCTGGCGGGTGCGGTATCGCGTCGAGCGCTCGTTCCGGGACGACGGCACCTGGCGGGACTCGACCCGCTTGCTCCTGTCGCGGCCCTCGGACTACCTCGTCCTGTTCGCGCAGACCCCGGTGGGGGTCGAGGCCAGCGAGGACACGGCCCGCGCAGTTGCGCGCGAGCTGGCGCTGTGACGTCCGCCGGCGCCTAGTCGCCGGTGTAGCCGAGGCCCTTGAGCTGGCGCTGGACGCTCGGGTCCACGTTGCCCTCGCCCACCTCGCCGAGGCTCGCTCCGAACGTGCCCAGGAGTTCGCGCCGGCGTAGCAGCTCTTCTCGCAGGCGCTCGAGCTGTTCGCGGTCGCTGGCGGACAGGTCCTCCAGCTCACGCGGGTCCTGGTTGAGGTCGAAGAGCTTCCACTCGTAGTCCGCCGGGAAGTCGACCTCGTCGTTGCTCGGCGCGTGGAGGAGCTTCCAGCCGTCGCGCGTGCGCAGCGCGTACTTCTCCACGAAGTCGTCGTGGATCTCGCTCCAGGTCGCGCGCTCCGGGAGTGGAGCGAGGAGGCTGGCGCCCTGCATGCGTCCGTCGGACTCGAGGCCCAGGGCATCGAGCAGCGTCGGGACCAGGTCGACCTGCATGGCCGGCTCCTGGATGACGCGCGGAGCCTCGCCGGGGATGCGGAAGATCATGGGCAGGGAGGTCAGCTCCTCGTAGAGCGTCTTGCCGTGCTGCATGAAGCCGCGCTCGAACATCTCCTCGCCGTGGTCGGTCGCGACCGCGACGATCGTCGACTCGCGCAGGCCGAGCCGGTCCAGCTCCGCCAGGAGCTCTCCGATCAGGTCGTCGACGAAGCGCAGCGTGGCCTCGTAGAGGTGCGTCAGGTGCGCGGCGTCCGCAGCGGAGATCGGCGACGGGTTCCAGCCCTTCTGCCGCGTGAGGCGGTGCTCCTCGTAGTCCACGCGGTTCGAGGTGCAGCCGAGCTCCTCGTGACACCGCAGGTACTCGGCCGGGGGGTCGTAGTCGTGGACCGCGTAGGTGTGGACGAACAGGAAGAACGGCTCGTCCGCGTGCTCCTCGAGCCAGCCGTGCACCCGCTCCGGTCCGAACTCGTCGATCAGCTCCTCGGTGATGCGGTCCGGCAGGCGACTGTTCCTGCGCAGGCGTCGCAGCGCGCCCTGCTCGTTGTTGACGATTTGGCGGAAGAACAGCGCGTCGCGCTGGCGCAGGGGATCGATGTTCGCGAAGCCGTCGAACCCGCGGTCGAACCCGAAGTCGGCGTTCAGGAAGCCGCCGCCCGTGAACGCCTGGGTGCGGTATCCCTCCGCCGAGAGGATGCGCGCCAGGAGCGGCGAGCGCTTCGTGGAGAGCGCGTGCGTCGTGCGCTGCACGCCGTGCACCGACGGGAACTGACCGGAGAGGAGCGTGGCGTGCCCCGGTAGCGTGTAGGGCGCCTGCCCGTCCACGCGCGCGCAGAGGATGCCCTCCTCGGCCAGACGGTCCAGGTGCGGCGTGGGGTTGCCCGGAGCGCCGTAGCAGCCGACGTAGTCGGCGCGCAGCGTGTCGATCGAGATCAGGAGCACGTTCTTGCGCTCGTCGGTGGCGGCTCCGTCGCGCAGCACCGGCGCTCCGAACAGCCCGGGCAGGTCGCCGTCCACGGCCAGCTCCAGCTGCACGGTGCGTTCGCTCCAGGCGCTCAAGTCGATCTCGAACTGGTTCCAGCGCGCCTCCGCGGGATCGTCCTGCGCCTCGTTGGTCAGCGAGAACACCTCCTCGCCGTCGATCGTGATCGTGCACGCGAGCCCGCGGCCGGTGCCCGGCAGGAGCGCCGGCGACCACAGGCCGAAGCCGCTCTCGAACAGCGGGCGTGCGGACGAGAGAGTGGCCTCGAAGCGCAGGCGCTCGCCGGGCAGGAGCAGGATCGAGGGACGGACCTCGGCGCCCAGCTGTCCGCGGACCAGGCGCGTCGCGCGCCAGCCGCTCAAGGGCTCGAGTCCGCGTGCGTAGTCGGCCTTCGCCAGGTCGAGGTCCGCGCGCCACTGTGCCGCGAGCGGCAGCTTCTCGAGCGAGACCTCCTCGAAGCGCACGTCGCCCCCCTTGGCCGGCGCCTCCCAGGAGAGCACGCAGGCGATCAAGAGAGCGCGCGTCTCGGGGCTGGTGAAGACCAGGCGCTCGTAGTCCTTCGTGCCGCTGCGTCCGCCGCCCGCGACGTCCGCGTCCCAGGCCGGATCGAACAGGTGCCGCGCGACCGCGAACTCCTCGGGGCCGTTCTGGAACAGCTCCTCGGGAGAGCCGGACCGGCTGAGCTCCGCGATCCAGACGGTCGCGCCAGCGAAGTCCCCGGCGAGCTCGAGCGCGCGCGCCTCGGCGGCCGCCTCGAACCGGTAGCAGGTGGCGGGCTCGACCTCGACGATGCGATAGGCGAGGCCGCGCGTGCCGGCGAGCGTGAGCGCGTCCCCCTCGGCCTCGGCCGCGAGGACTCCGTCCTCGGTCCGCAGAGGGTTCTTCGAGTCGCTCGCGAGACGCCAGACACCCTGGCGGAGCCCGTCCTCGAAGTTCCCGATCTCCAGGTCGACGGGGCGCGGGTCTTTCCGCGACGTGCTCCAGCTCGCCTGGGCCTGGTCGACCAGCTTCGTGCGCCAGGCCCGGGCCGGTGTCGAGGGATCCGGGGGGGAGGGGCTGCAGGCCGCCAGGAGGACGGCCGCGCACAGCGAGAGAGACCGGGAACGCATGACTTGGGATTCTCGCCGAGGTCCGCGAGCGCGTCCAGGCGGGGACCGCCCGTCAGGCGCGGATCGTCGAGAGCTCTTCCAGTGCCTCCTCGATCGGCTTGCGCACGAACTGCGCCGCGCGATCGAAGGTCTCGAACAGGAGTGCCGAGGCGCGCAGGTTCTCCTCGAGCGTCTGGGCCGCCTGGGCGACCAGGACCGCCGCGTGGATCTCCTTCTGGGCCACGACCGGCAGGACCTGGAGCGGCTGGACGGCGTCGCGCATCCGGCGTTCCAGGACCTCGAACTGCGCGCGGCCGGTCTCGTTCTTCAGCGCGAGCGGGAGCTTCGCCTGGCACTGTCGCGAGAGCTCCGAGCAACGCTCCAGCTCGCGCAGCGTGTCCCGGAAGTGCTCGCTCAGGCGCGTGGCGCGCTCCTCTGGGACGAAGGCGGCGACGCTCCGGTCGAGGAGTGCCGACGCGTCCAGCGGCGGGAGCTCGCGGAACGCGGCCAGCGCCTCGGCGAGCGGGAGCTGCTCGGCCCCCCGGATCCGCGCCCCTCCCTCGGTGCAGTTCCAGATCCTGCGACCCTCCTGGGTCTGGCTCTCGCACACCGTGTCGAACCAGAAGAGGAACGCGCGGAACGCCTCCGACGTCTGGACCGTCCCGCCGTGGTAGCCGGGGACCTCGGTGGTCTTGCGCGGCTGCATGAAGACGACGTTGCCGTCCTCGTCGCGGCCCGCGCCGTACTCGTCGGACGTCTCCTTCTTGATCACGCGGAAGGTGCCGTCCGCCGCGGTCTCGACCGCGGCGTCGCCGTCGAGGTTCTCCTCCGCATAGAAGCGGCCGTCCGAGAACGACAGGTCCTGGCCGACCAGCACGATCGGGTCGCAGCCGAGCCGCAGCGCCAGGCTCAGTGCCGAGCAGGCCACGGAGCCGCCCGTACGCAGGCGGGCGTTCTCGTCGAGGCCCTCGTAGATCCAGTCGTCGACGACGCCGTTGCCGGCGAAGGAGAAGGTCCGCGGAGCGGCCTGCTCGAAGTTGTAGGACTGCGTCGTCGCGGCCGCGACGAACGCATGGACGTTCGCGAGGTCGTAGTCGCGCACGTGCCGCGCGAGGTCGCCGGCGTCCGCGGCCAGCACGACGTCCGGGTCGACGCCGACCGAGCGGAAGGACGCCAGCGCGTGCGTGCCGGTGATCAGGAGCGCCTTGCCCTTCAGCTCCGGCAAGAGGTGGACGTTGCGCGAGAGCGACGGCCCCGGCGACACGAGCACGCAGGGCTTGCCCTCGAACGCGCCGTCGAGCGCGGCCACCGACGGATGGCGCGCGACGTTTGGGAGGTTGCGCAGCCCCTGCAGGAGCGCGTCCTTGCCGTTCTTCTCGATCGTGTGCTGCAGCATGCGGCGCGAGCGGAGCGCCTCCTCGATCCGTTGGGCGAGCTCCTGCAGCTCCTCCAGCGGACACCACGCGTCGGTGCTCTTGCGGATCGCGACCTGCGCCGGCAGCGGCGGCCGGAAGGAGGAGACGCACTCCAAGAGCTCGACGGACGTCTTGGGCGCCTGCTCCGGGGGGAAGCCTCCGGGAGCCTCCGCCTCCGGCGGCAGGACCAGGAGCACGCGCTGGAAGCCCGCCTCGTGGAGCTCTTGCGCAGCGGCCTCGAAGCCTCGTCCGACGAGGACGAGGACGTCGTTGTGGGGGTGGAAGTTCGCCGGCAGTTGGAGCGGGGTGGGCTGCATGATCGGGGGAGCTATCGACCGGAACCCCCGAATCCTGGAGCACCCGGGCAGCTGCCCGGGACGCCGCGCCCTAGCCGCGCTTCCGCGCCACGACCTGGATCTCGCGGCCGATGCCCAGGGCCGCCAGGGCCTCGTACAGCCCGCGCTTCAGCCCCGACAGTCCCGCGCGATCCAGCGTGCGCTCGAGCCGCTTGCGCCGGGCGTGGCAGGCGCGCCCGAGCTCGTCGTTGCCGACGTAGTCCTCGCCCATCAGGAGGAACAGCTCCATCGGGAAGGTGGTCTCCCGCGCGAGGACCTCGAAGCCGACGCGTTCCGCCAGGGCGGGCAGCGACGTGGTGTCGAAGTAGTTGAGGTGGTGGGGCGGAGCCACCCACCAGGGCGAGAACCCCTCGACCTCGCGCAGCGCCTGCTGCAGCGGGTTGTAGTCGTTGGGGACGATGGCCATCAGGACACCGCCGGGATCCAGCACGCTGCCGGCGAGCCGGAGCAGGTGCGCGGGGTCCGGGACGTGCTCGAGGACGTTGCAGAGGTGGACCGCGCCGAAGGTGCCGAGCTCGGCTGCGCTGTCCTCGTCCAGGAAACGCTCGACGATGGTCAGGCCGAGCTCGTCGCGGCTGTGGGCGGCCGCCTGACGCGAGGGCTCGATGCCGATCGCCTCCCAGTCCCGGTCGCGCGCCGTCTCGAGCAGATAGCCCGGACCAGAGCCGATGTCGAGCAGCCGACGCCGTCCGCCCGCGAGGGCCTGCTCCAGCGCCTCGAGGCGCTCGCGGTACACGATGCGCCACCAGTCGAGGTCCTCCTTCACGCGCTCGATGTAGAGCGGCTTCTCGTTGGAGTAGTAGTCCTCGTCGTAGAGCGAGCTGAGCTCGTCCACCGTGGGCAGCGGGTGCACGTGGCGGAACCCGCAGGCGCGGCAGTCGATCACGTCGAAGCCGTCGCGTCGGTCCAGGACCGGGCCCTCGTGGCCGGGCTGCGCGGAGGTCTGCGAAGGAGGCACGCTCACGAGCTCCGAGCATAGCGGCCGGCGAGGAGGGCTCCAGAGCCGGCCCGCGCTACGCTCGGGGGACGTGAGCGAGCGAGTCCACAGCTTCGATCCGCTGGTCGGCGAGCGCGCCGTCGTCCTCGTCCTGGGGTCGATGCCCGGTGTGCGCTCCCTGGAGCTGGCCGAGTACTACGGGCACCCGCAGAACGCGTTCTGGCGCGTCGCCGCGGAGCTGGGCGTGGATCGGGAGCTCCCCTACGCGGAGCGCTGTCGCGCCCTGACCGGCCTCGGGATCGCGGTCTGGGACGTGGCGCAGAGCTGCGTGCGGCCCGGCTCCCTGGACACCAACATCCGCGCGGCGGAGCCCAACGACCTGGCGGAGCTGGTGGGCTCCCACGAGGAGCTCACCACCGTGCTCGCGAACGGGGTCAAGGCGCGCGAGCTCCTGGATCGCTTCCGGCGGCGCGGGGACGAGCGCGTCGCGCTGCCGGCCCGCGTCGAGGTCCGCACGATGCCCTCGACCAGCCCCGCCAACACCCGCAAGGGCAAGGTGGAGGAGTGGGTCCGGACGCTGCGGTCCCTGCTCCCCTGATCAGTTCTCGTCGAGCGCGCCGACGTCCAGCGGAGGCAGGCGCAGGTCGCCCTTCTGGTCCTCCATCGTTCCGTGCGCGTCGTCGGCGGAAGCGACCAGGGCGCCGAGCGCACTCGGCCGCGCGTTGCGCCGGTTGCCGTTGGTCGACAGGTCGACGAAGTCCGACAGCCCGCCTCCCAGCGTGTAGCCCGAGTTGGTGCCGTTGACGTACCCGTAGGCGACGTTGCCGCGCACCGTCACGCCGTCGGAGCCGTTGCCGAAGCGGAAGGCGGCGCTGTTCTCCGAGTAGCAGGCGTTGTTCGCGAAGATCATCCCGTTCTTGCCGCTCCACTGGTTGAGCGTCACTGCCGGGCCGTCGTTCACGAACGTGTTGTGCACGACCTCGAGGCGCGTGACCGTGCCCTGGTGGTCGCCGGAGTAGAACGCGGTCGTGCCGTCGAGGACGATGTTGTTGCGCACGATCGCCTCGCCCTGGACCTGCATCGTCTCGTTGTTGGAGCGGTAGAGCAGGTTGCGCTCGATCACGTTCTGCTGCTTGCCGCCCGTTCCGTACACGAGGATGCACGGGTAGTTCGTGTCGTGGACGGTGTTCTCCGCGATCCAGTTGCCGTAGGAGCCCTGCTTGACCTCGATGCCGTCGCCCTGGTGCCCGCCGCAGTCGTGCACGTAGTTCATCGCCAGCGTCCAGTAGCGAGCCACGTAGTCGCCGTTGTTGGCGCCGACGTAGAAGCCCTCGCCGTAGCCGGACGTGTGGTGGACCTCGCACCGCGTGAAGGTGATGTACTCGGTGTCGTGGGAGTTGGCCGCGATCGCGTTGTTCGCGGTGTGGTGGACCTCGCAGCGGTCGAACCACAGGTTCTCGCAGTTGTGCAGGCGTAGCCCGATGTCTCCGCCCTCGATCTCGATCCCCTGGACGATCACGTAGCGCGCCGGCCCGCTGGTCCCGAACTCCACGCCGTTCTGGTTGTTGCCCTGCCGCGTGAGCACGGGGCGGGCGCCTTCCTGGGCCGCGATCCAGATCGGTCGATCCGCCGTGCCGACGAGCGAGATGCGCAGCGCGTTCGTCAGCATGTAGGTCCCCGTGCCGATCTCCAGGCGGTCACCCGGCTGCAGGGAGAGGATCATGCTCGCGAGGGCCGAGCCGTTCGCCTCCTGCGACTGCCCGCCGTCGTAGTCGAAGACGATCACGTTCTCGGGCTCCTTGTCCGCCCAGGTGGGGAAGTAGCGGAAGGGCGTCGCGAGCGCGACCGGTTCCGTGGCCTCGTTCGAGGGCTCGCCCTGGCCCTCCTCGGTGACGGACGTGACGACCACGTGCACGTCGCCGACCAGGCCGCCGATGCGCGTGGGCGGTGCCCCCACGGGCTTCGACTGCGAGCCCGGCAGCGTGGCCGGGTCGAACCCCGGCTCGTCGTCCCAGTAGACGTAGTAGGAGTCCGCGCCGGTGACCTCGTTCCAGTCGACCAGGACCTGGCCGTTGGAGCTCGTGACCGTGACCCCGCTCGGCGCGGAGAGACCGTCCTCGCTGAACTCCGGCGGTCCGGCGCTCCCGCCACCGCCGCCGCTCGAACAAGCGACCGTCAGCGCGAGCGCGACGCAACCCAGGACCGACCCCGTCGAACGACCGATGTTCTGCATGCTCCCTTCCCGGGGGAAACCCGGACTCCTTGCCTGAGGCGAGGCCGGCTTCCCTTCCGGCGCTCGATGCGGGGCATCGGGAGGATGGAGGGGCGTTCTTGAGGTTCCCCCGGTAAGAGGCGTGCAGCCGGAAACGACTTCCGGGTCGCCGCTCGGGATGCGCTAGGAGAGCGCGCGGTCGACGAGCTCGGCCAGGTGCACGACCTCGGCCTCGACCCCGGCGCGCCGGAGCCCGGAGTCCCACTGGATCTGGCAGCCGGGGTTCTGTGTCACGAGCGTGCGTGCGCCGCTCTTCTGGAACGCCGCGAGCTTCGGGGCGAACACGCGCTGGGAGTCCTCCGGGCGGAGCACCGAGTAGATGCCTGCCGAGCCGCAGCACGCCTCCGGGTTCTCGAGCGGGAGCACGCTCGGACCCTCGAAGCGACCCAGGACGTCCCGCGGCGGCTGGCGGATGCCCTGCCCGTGGCACAGGTGGCAGGGGTCGTCCCAGGTCAACGGGCCCGGCTGATCGAGCGGAAGGGGTCCCTCCGGGAGCCGCGGGGCGACGAACTCGGCGTAGTCGACCACCCGGCGCTCCAGCGCCTCGGCGCGCGCGTGGCGCGGATCTTCGGACGGGAACAGGTTGGAGAGCTCTCGCAGGTGGGCGCCGCAGCCCGCGCTGTTGACCACCAGGGGGCGCTCGTCGTCCCCACATGCGTCGAGCAGCCGCTCGGCGAGGCGTCGCGCGCCTTCCGGATCGCCGTTGTGCGCGTGCAGGGAGCCACAGCAGGTGAACTCCGGCACGCTGCAGGCGACGCCGAGGCGCTCCAGGGACGAGACCGTCGCCCGGTTGACGTGCGCGAAGAGCTCCGCCTGCACGCAGCCCTCGAGCACCAGGACCTCCTCGCGCCGCGCGTCCGTCGTCCGGGGACGACGCGGCAGCAGCGAGCGCTCCGACAGCGGGCGCACGCGCGGCAGGTCCGGCAGGCCGCGGAAGAGCGCGAGGCCGGTCCTCGCCAGCAGTCGGTAGGGAAAGAGTGTA
>CAZDYS010000100.1:0-10393 GCA_964509445.1 uncultured Planctomycetaceae bacterium | reverse complement strand
GGTCGGACAGGTTCTGGAGCATCTGCACCAGACCGACGAGCGTTCCGATCATTCCAAAGGCCGGAGCGAATGACCCGACGGCGTCGAGCATCTTCTTGCCCGTGATGTGGCGCTGGTGCAGCCACTCGGCCTCGAGCTCCATGATGTCGCGCACGGTCTCGGCGGGGAAACCGTCGATCACGAGCTGCACGCCCTTGGCGAAGAACTTGTCGTCGACCTCCTGCAGCTTCGATTCGAGCGCGAGCAGGCCCTCTTTCCGCGCCAGGTTGGCGTAGGTGATGATCCGATCGATCTCCTCGGTCGGGGACGGCGCCTTGTAGAGCAGCGTCGTCATCATCACCTTGATGATCCCCTTGATCGTGTCGAGCGGGAAGTTCATCAGCGTCACCGCGAGCGTTCCCCCGAACACGATCATCATCGAGGGGACGTGGATGAAGATCGGGAGCCCTCCCGGGCCAGTGGCCATCGAGAACAGCACGAGGCCGAAACCGAGGATGGTTCCGATGAGGGTTGCGATGTCCATCGGGGAGCGGACGCTTGGGGAGGAGGGCGGCGGAGGGGGACTCCCGCCGGCGAGGAGCAGACGATTCCGGCGTCCTTATCGGTCGGGTCCCGGAAACCCTTGATCGGTGGGCGACGAGGGCGACGTCCGGGGGCGGCCCCTGACGGGCGCCTCGGCCCCCTGGATCGACCGAATCCGGGTGTAGCAGGATTGTTTTTCCGGGTCCTCGGCCCCGCCGGCCGCCTGCTCCGGGCGCTAGGCTCCTCCTTCAACCCTGACCCCAGAGGCACCCCATGAAGCGATTTCTCGCTCTCGCCTCCCTCTCCGTCCTTCCGCTGCTGCCCTTCGGGCCCGGCGGGCAGGACGAAGACGCGGAGAAGCAGCTCGGTCCGGTCGTCGGCAAGCCGACGCCGACCATCCGTCTGAACGACCACAACGGCCGCGCCGTCACCATCGGTGGCAAGTCCGAGAACTGGACCGTGCTCGCCTTCTTCCCGAAGGCGGCCACGCCTGGGTGAACGATGGAGATGTGCTCGCTGCGGGACGCAGCGGAAGGGTTCGAGGTGATGGGCGTGTCGGTCTACGGGGCCTCGCTCGACGACGTACAGGACATGCGCGCGTTCGCGGAGAAGCAGAAGCTGGGGTTCCAGCTGCTCTCCGATCCGGACGGGAGCGCGGGGCGCAAATACGGCGTTCTGAAGGACGGGGCGAGCTGGACCGGCCGCGTCACCTTCGTGATCGACGACAAAGGCGTGCTCCGGAAGATCGATGAAGGAGTGAACGTGCGCTCGCACGGCGAAGACCTGCTCCTCATGGTCGAGGAGTTGATGGCCGAGTAGCGCCCGCTGGCCCAGCCCTACCGGATGTGCACGCGTCCGGTAGGGTGGTGCTCGTGAAGCGTGCCCTGCTCTCCCTCGGCCTCTGGGCCGCCCTCCTGAGCGCTTGCGAGGCGCCTGCGAGGGAACGCGAGGTCCGCGAAGCCCCGCAGCGCATCGCGCGTCGTCTCGAGGGGGCGGACCTGCGCGGCCGCAAGCTGGACGGCGCCCAGCTCTACCGCGTGCGGCTCGCGCGCGCGGACCTCAGCGACGCGAGCTTCGTCGGTGCGTTCCTCGCGAGCGGCGACCTGAGCGGCGTCCGGGCCGTCGACACGGACTTCCGCCGCGCGGACCTCACGCGCTGCAACTTCTCGTGCGCCCTCCTGCTCGGGGCGGACCTGCGCCAGGCGGACCTGCTGCAGGCGCACCTGCGGGAAGCGGACCTGCGCGGCGCGAGCTTCTCGGGCGCGAACCTGAAGGGCGTCGACGTGGACCTCGCCCACGCGCGCTCCACGGTCTTCCTCGGTGCGCGCGACTGGAGCGAGGACGGCCTGCGCTCGCTGTCCTGCTGGGACGAGAAGACGCGCTGGCCCGAGGGGTTCGTCCCGGTGGAACCGACGCGAAGCTGCCACCAGCACCGCGTCCCGCCGCCCGCGTCAGCGGGGAGCGACGGCTAGCTCGAACACGACCAGCTGCGACTCCTCTTCGTCCTCGCTTCGCAGCTGGACGTCCCGTCGCGCCGGCAGCAGGCGCTCGGAGCCATCGGGGCCCCACGCGTCTTCCTCCGTGGGCTCCACCCGGATCCGGTAGCTCCCCGGGAAGAGGTCGAGGGAGCTCTGCGGCTCCTCCTCGTCCACCTCACCGCCGAGCAGCACCGTCAGCGCCTCTCTCGACAGGCAGACCTCGTCCTGCCAGACGCTGACGAGGAGCTCCGTCTCGAACGGTTCGCAAGCGGACACGAACACGAGCCCGAGCTCGACCATGTCCCGCGGCTCTCCGAGCGCGAGGCGGACTTCGAGCGCCTCCCGGTCCCGCGGAACCAGCACGCGCTCGCGCGCGGCCGGACGCCGGTCCGTCCCGGAGACGACCAGGTACGGGCGCCCGGAGGGAAGCACGACGGACTCGCCGCGGAACGCCGTCGACGCGAACACGGGCTCCGCGACCGGCGTCCCGGCGTCGATGGCCAGGACCTGCAGCCAGGTCGACTCCTCGCGCGTGTCGATCGCCGTTCCCTCGGCGTCGACGAGCCGGATCGTCAGGTCGCAGTCGGCTCCGGGTCCGTCGGGTACCGCGATCCGATCCGGAGTCGGCTCCCGGTCGACGACGGGGGCCGCCGGCTCGCGTGCGGGCTCCGCCGGGCCATGCGCCTCCTCGGCGGCGGGGGAGGAGCGCTCCCGCGGAGATCCGTCCGCGAAGAACCACAGAGCACCGAGCAGGACCGATCCTGCCAGGAGCAGCACGACGACGGGCTTCATCCCCGTCGAGCCTACGCAGCCCGCTTCGCTCGCGCGAGCCCCTCAGGGCCCGGTCGTCGTCGCCGGCAGGTTGGCGTAGGCGTCCAGGTACTCCTTGAACTTCGCCTGGTCGGGGATCTGCTCGAGGATCTTGGCGGCCTTGGTCTGGTCCATCGACCGCAGGATCTGGGCGGCTTCCGTGGGCTCGTACTCGAGCAGCTTCTCGCCAGCCAGGGAGTCGGACAGGCCCGCGAAGACGGACGCGCGGTCCATCCAGGTCTGTCCGATGCGCTGGGTCTGTGCGTCCTCGTCGCGCTTCACCTCTTCCTCGCGCAGCCGCAGTTCCTGCTCGAAGTCCTCCAGGTCCAGCCGCATGTTCTCGAGCATCTCGAAGCGCTCGTTGATCGACAGCAGCTTGTCTCCGATCTCTTGCTCGCGCTCGAGGATCGCGCGCTCACGGCTCTCGATCGCGAGGCGCTTGGACTTCAGCTCGTCGGCCAGCTCCTTCAGCTCCACCTGCGTGAACGGCGAGGGCAGGCTCCAGGCGCCCATCACGCCGATCCCGGCCTCGATCACGTCGCGGTCGTTCCGGCGGGCGCGCGGCGCTGCGGCGGAGTTCGCGGGATCGCTGCTCTTGGCCTCTCCCTCGTCCTCGGCGGGCTCCGGGGCCGGCTGCTCGAACATGCTGCCGACGACCGGGATCTCGCTGGCGGACTTCCCACCTGCCACGGCGAAGCCGAGGAAGCAGACGGAGAACAGGGACAGGCCGCCCAGGACGAGGGCGATGATCTCGATGACTTTGCTCATCGTTCAGTGGGCACGGGGAACGCTGACCCCCCCCTGATCGACCGGCCGGAAGCGGCGACTGGAATCTCGTTCGCGGTTGTGGGCGTCCTTTTCGCGGTGCGGCGCGCCTGGGCCGCCCGCGTCCCGGCGATCTCGTCCATCTCCGCGTTCTCGTGGGAGACGAGCTCCGCGCGGTGGCGACCACGCTCACGCTCCTCCAGCTCGACGAGCGCGCGCCGCTCCTGCTCGCGTTCGCGCCAGGCCTCCTGGGCCGCGGCCACCTGGAGCCGGGCGGTCTCCGCCCGCTCGCGCGCCTGGGTCACGCGCAGGGCGAGCGCGTCGAGCCCACGTTCCTCCGCGAGGGACCGCGCTGGATCGAGGGAGCCGCCGACCCGCCGGCGGGCGGCTTCCTCGCGTGCAGAGCGAAGCGCAGCGCGGGCGAGGTCCAGGCGGGTCTCCGCCTGGTGCAGGTGCGCGCGTCGTTCGGCGAGCTGGGCGCGTGCGTCACGCTCCTCGAGCTCGCGCACGTGGAGCAGGCGCTGGAAACGGAACCGATAGCGACGCTTCAACCGGCGCTCCCGTCGTTGCACAGGACGCCGAGGACGGCGCAGGTGTCGGCGTAGGACGTGGCCTCGTCGACGGGCTGCTGCAGGAAGGCCTCGAAGCGGGGTCGCAGCGCGAGAGCGCGATCCAGCTCGGGGTTGGACCCGGGCTTGTACGCACCGATCTCCACCAGGTCGCGGCCCTCCTGCCAGGCGGCCAGCAGGCGGCGCAGCTCGCGCGCGGCCTCCTGATGCTCCGGCGTCGTGATCGAGGGCATCAGGCGCGAGAGGCTCGAGAGCACGTCGATCGCCGGATAGTGCCCGCGCTGCGCCAGGTCGCGCGAGAGGTAGAGGTGTCCGTCGAGCAGCCCGCGCATCGTGTCGGCGACGGGCTCGTTCGGATCGTCCGCGTCGAGCAGGACGGTCAGGAGGCCCGTGATGCTGCCGCGGTCCGAGCGCCCGAGGCGTTCCACGAGCTTCGGAACGGTCGCGAAGAAGCTGGGCGGATACCCGCGGACCGTGGGCGGTTCACCGGCAGCGAGTCCGATCTCGCGCGAGGCGGCGGCGAAGCGGGTGACGGAGTCCATGACCATCAGGACGTCGAGGCCCTGGTCACGGAAGTGCTCGGCGACGGTCGTCGCCACGAAGGGCGCCAGGAACCGCTCGATCGGAGGACGATCGGAGGTCGCAACCACGAGGACCGCGCGCTCGCGCTGCTCCTCGGTCAGGACCTCGTCGAGGAAGCCGCGGACCTCGCGACCACGCTCGCCGATCAGCGCGATGACGATCACGTCCGCGTCCGTCCCGCCGGTGATCTGGCCGAGCAGCGTCGACTTGCCGACGCCCGAGCCCGCGAAGATCCCCAGGCGCTGTCCACGTCCGAGGGTGCAGGGGCCGTCGATGGCGCGCACGCTGGTCTGCAGCGGTTCGACGATCGGCGTCCGCGCGAGCGCGGCCGGAGCGTCGGACTTCACGCGCCGGCGTTCGAGGTCGCGCGGCAGGGCCGGTCCCTGGTCGATCGGGTGACCGAACCCGTCGAGGACGCGGCCCAGCAGGGGGCGACCGACGGGCAGCTGGAACGGCGCGCCGAGGGCAGTGACCACCTGACGCGGACCGATTCCGTCGAGGTCCCCGTGAGGCATCAGCAGCGTGGAGGAGCCGCGGAAGCCGACGACCTCGGCGTCGATCGGACCCAGGGCGCCGCCCCGCTCGATGCGGCAGAGCTCTCCCATCGCGGCGGGCACGCCGCTGGCCTCGACGATGACGCCGGACACGATCTCCACGCGTCCGCGCCAGCTCGCGCGCGCGCCCTCCCGGACGTGCTCGCGACAGCGGTCGAGGTCGAGGGTGATCACGTGAGCTCCTCGCGCAGCTTGCGACCGATCGGCTCCAGGGCCCCGATGGTCTCACGCACGAGCAGGCCCAGCGAGGTCTCCACGTGCACGTCTCCGGCCGGAACGTCGTGGTCGAGTTCGATCGTCGTTCCGCTGCGGAACGGCACGCCCTCGAGCCGAGCATGGTCGGCCGGGTTCACGTGGACCACGCAGGGCTTGCGACCCACGTTGGCCTCGGCGAGCGTCTCGCGCACGATCTTCTCGATGTCGTGGTTCTCGCACGCGATCTCCTTCTGGAGGAGCGTGCGCGCGATCGTCAGGGCGAGCTCGATCGAAGCTCCGGTGAGCTCCTGCTCGGCGGTCTCGCGCAGCGCAACGACCTGTTCGCAGGCGGCGTCCAGGCGACCGGCGGCCTCCGTGCGCTCCAGGATCCGTCCCTCGGCGACGCCGTGGTCGTGAGCACGCTCGCACTGGGCACGAAGGACGACGTCCAGCGTGTTCGCACGGGGCTCCATCGCGAGCAGGCGGGCGTCGCGGACGGGTTCGGTGAGTCGGACGCGATCAGGCAACGAGCTCTTCGCCTCCCTTGCTCGGTCGGAACTCGCCCGACTCGATCATCGCCCGGATGTTCTTCATGATGTCGTTGCGCGCGCTCGTGACCTCGGTCATCGGAACGGCGCCTGCCAGCTCTCGCTCCTCGCCGACCATGTCCTTCACGCGCGAGGAGAGGTTGCCGACGATGTTGGACTCGACCTCCTCGGTGCAGCCCTTCAGCGCGATGGAGAGCGTCTTCGTGTCCACCGTACCGAGGATCTTCTGCATGGTGCGCGTGTCGATCGTCGCGATGTCGTCCCACGTGAACATGTACTCGCGCAGCTCTTGCGCCATGTCGACGTCGTCCTCGGCCAGGGACTCGATCACGCCCTTCTCCATCTCCGGCTTGGAGTTGTTGAGCAGGTTCGCGACGGACTTCAGTCGGTCCGAGGGATCGGAGGAGCCGCTCGACTTCGGCTGCGAGACGATCTTGCGATACAGCTCGGAGGCGACCTGCTCGACCACGACGGGCTTCGGCGGATCGAGCGTCGCGATACGCTTGACGACGTCGATGGCCTGTTCCTCGTCGAAGACGACCAGGGCCTTCGCAGAGCGTTCCGGGGCGAGGTGCCCGAGCACCAGGGCGGCGACCGCGTTGGACTCCTCGCGCAGCACCCGCCCGACCTCGACGGGGTCGAACCCCTCGATGGCGTGGAACGGACGGGACTCCTTGCGACGGTCACGGATCGCGGAGAGGACCGACTCGGCCTTCTGCTTGCCGAAGCCGGCGTCCAGGAGCTCCGCGAGATCGTCTTCTCCACAGGGCCGGACGTTCGTCCGCCCGTGGATGTCCTTGGCCAGGTCGTCCTTCAGGAGGTCGACGATGCCGACCTCCGTCAGGCGCGGATCGAGCTCGACCATGGCGGCGGCGACGCGCTCGACCGCCTCCTCCTTCATCTTGCTCAGCACCTTCGCGCGCGTCTCCACGTCGAGCGACAGGAGGAGAGCGGCCACCTTGTGATGGCCCTTGACGTCTCCGAGATTGCTCACGACTTCGATCCCGCCAGCTCTTCCTCACGCGCCCAGTTGGACAGGATCTCGCCGACCTTGTCGGGGTCCGAGCGCAGCAGCTCCTCGACCTTGGCCCGTGCCAGGACCTCCGGGTCGACGTCCTCCTCGGCAGCCGCCGCGGCGGTCGCGGGCTGCAGAGTGGCCTGCTTGTTGGAGCCCTTGAGGGTCTTCAGCAAGAGCACGAGGAAGACGAGAGCGGTCGCGATCTCGACCCCACGCCGCAGGAGCTTGTCCATCAGCGGGTTCGGAGCGGTCGGCACCTCGACGGCCTCGGCGGGCGTCTCCTCCACGACGGGGGTGGGGAAGGTCGCCAGGCTGAAGGAGTCGTCGCGCGTCTCGCTGTACCCGACGGCGGCCTTCACGTTGGCTTCGAGCTGGTCTGCGCGCGCGCTGTCGATCGACTCGTCGAGGAAGAGCGCGACGGACAGACGCTTGAGCAGCGGGACCTCGCGTACGGACTCGGACGTGCTGATCGTCGGCGCGTAGCGCTTGGTCGTCTTCGAGGTCTTCTCCAGCGGCGTCGTCGTCACCGAGGGGGAGGAGTCGCCGGCGTTCTGCGCGGTGTTCGAGGTGACGCCGGCGGCGCCTCCGATGGAGGTGGCCTGCGTACGGTCCGTGGACTCCGTCGTCTCTTCGATGACGACGTTCCCGGCCTGTCCCGAGCTCGACTCCTCGCGCTCGGTCATCATGGTGTAGTCCCACTCGGACGTGACGACGACGTGCGCCATTCCCGGACCGAGCACGGTGTCGAGGACGCGGTTGGCCTGTTCGGCGAGTCGCTGGTCGTAAGCGGCTTCGGACTCCCGGGCGTCGAGGCCGCTCAGGCCGCCGCCCTCCTTCTCGCGCGAACCGTCGAAGATCATGTTCCCTTCGTGGTCCGCGACCATGATGTGGTTGCGCTGGATGCCGAGGCCGCTGCTGACGATGCGAGCGACGGTCGTCTTCTGACCGACCGTCAGCTCGCCGGCGGTGCGCAGCGTCACGGAAGCCGTCATCGGGGCCGGATCGCGCTCGATCGGCGAGGTACGGCCGGCCGAGGTGCGCACGGTCGCGGCGGTCACGAAGCTGAGCGTCTCGAGCATCAGCTCCATCTCGCCCCAGTCCTTCTTGCGAACGCCCTGCCGGCGTTCCTCGGCGCTGTTGAAGACGCTGGTGACGCCTTCGCCGACCGCGATTCCACGGAGCGGACGATCGAGCGCGCCGGAGCCGTAGGCCGCGGCGAACGCGTCCGAGCGGTTGTCCTCGTCGACGGCGATGTTGTAGGGCGCGGTCCCGGCGGAGACCTCGAAGGGGATGCCGGCGTCGGCGAGAGCCTTGCTCACGGTGCCCACTTCGTGGTCGCTGAGGCCCATGATCGTCGGCCGCAGCTCGGGGCGGTTCGACATCATGAAGGCGACGCCGAGGATGCCGAGCATCGTGATTCCCGACAGCACGGCGACGAGCTTGGTGCCCGCGCTGGTGCCCTTCAGGGATTCGATCAGGTTCGAGAGGAGGTCGTTCATCGTGGCTCGGCTACACCGTCATCCGCATGACTTCGCGGTAGGCGTCCAGGAGCTTGTTCCGCATCTCCATCGCGAAGCGGAAGCTGAACTCGGCTTTCTTGATCTGGACGGTGACCTCGTGGAAGTCTTCGATCTTCCCCGTGAGCAGGTCCTTGGGGATGTCGTCGACGCCCTGGATCTCCTTGTTCAGGGCCTCGATCTGGTCGGTGAGCTGGTCGCCGAAACCGGGCTTCTCGAGTTCGCCGGAGATCGCCTCCGAACCCAACGAGGTGGCCTCGCCCCGGACCTCGTCCGAGCGCTCGGCCTGACGCTTCATCGCCGCGAGGAGTGCCTCACGCGCAAGTGCGCCGCCCTTTCCGACTCCATCGACCATGGTTCAGTCGTCCTTACTGCAGCAGGCGCAGCGAGCGCTCCGCCATCCGCACGAAGTTCTCCTGAGCGGTGAGGTTGGCCTCGTAGGCGCGGAGGGCCGTGATCAGGTCGGCCATCTCCATCACCGCGTTGACGTTCGGGTACTGCACCATCCCGTCCGCGTCCGCGTCGGGGTGCCCGGGCTCCTGGATCAGCTGGAACTCGGTCGAGAAGTCGCGCTGGACCTGGGCGGCGTCGACGCCGGCCACGGTCTTGGCGCCGAAGCCGTGCATGTTCTCCTCCAGGATGGGCTTGAACACGACCACCTTGCGGCGGTACGGCCCGCCTTCCGGCGTCTGCGTGGTGCGCGCGTTCGCGATGTTCTCCGCGATCACGTCGATGCGCGTGCGCTCGGCGTTCAGCCCGCTGGATGCGATGCGCATCCCGGAGAAGAGCTTGTCGATTCCGTTCATGGGTCAGCGTCCTTCACTCACCGCGATGCGCTTCAGGGACGAGCGTCCCTCCATGATCGCGGCATAGGTTTCGAACAGGATTCGGTTCTCGCGCAGGGCGTTGAGCTCCAGCTCGAGGTTCACGTTGTTGCCGTCGGGACGGGCCGGGGTGTCGAAGTCCTCGATCACCTCCGGCCGGACGTCCGCGGGATCTCCTCCGCTGGTGAGGACGCGCCGGAGCGTGTCCTCGAAAGCGACCTCGCGACGCGTGTAGCCGGGCGTGTTCTGGTTGGCGATGTTCGCCGAGATCACGCGCCCGCGCGTCTCCGCTGCGGACATCAGCCGCAGCAGCAGGTCGTTCTTGCCCTTCGGGGAGGTGGCATCCATGACGGATTCCTCAGGCCACGAGGCCGAGGTCCCTCCAGAGCTTCATCTTGTTGCTGAGCGTGCGGGCCGTGACGCCGAGCCGGCGAGCCGCCTCGGTCTTGTTGCCACGCGTCGCCTCGAGCGTGCACAGGATCGCTTCGCGCTCCAGGTCGGCGAGCTGCCGGTTCGCCAGCGGCGAGGAAGCACTGATCGCGCCGAGGTAGTCGCCCTTGTCGGTGACCAGGGTGAACTTCGGCTTGCGGTCCTGGCTCGGGAGCGCCTCGAACAGCAGGTGGTCCGGCTCGATGTCGCCGCCGTCGAGGAGGATCACCGCGCGGTGGATCGCGTTCTCGAGCTCGCGAACGTTGCCGGGCCAGTTCCACTCGACCAGGCGACGGCGCGCCTCCTCGGTGAAGTTCGGCGCCGCGACGCCGTTCTGACGCGAGTAGAGCTGCGAGAAGTGCTCGGCCATCGGGAGGATGTCCTCGCGACGGTCACGCAGCGGATCCATGTGGATCGGGAGCACGTGCAGGCGGTAGTAGAGGTCTTCACGGAACGTGCCCTCGGAGACCTCCTTCGGGAGGTCGCGGTTCGTGGTCGCGATGACGCGCACGTTGACCTGCAGGGTCTGCGTGCCGCCGACGCGCTCGAACTCCTCCTCCTCGAGGACGCGCAGGAGCTTCG